>JAICHQ010000034.1 GCA_025924815.1 Nocardioides sp. | reverse complement strand
CCACGGCACCGCCGACCAGGCGATCGTGGGCCTCGGCGGCCAGGCGTACGTGGCCAAGAACTCCCAGGACGCGGTCAAGGAGTTCCGGCCGTACTTCGACAACGCGCCGGTCTACGGCCACGGCCCGTCCCTGGAGGACTTCACCCGCGAGACGCCGCTGACGGTCGGCTCGCCGCAGCAGGTCATCGAGCGGACGCTCGGCTTCCGGGAGTACGTCGGCGACTACCAGCGCCAGCTGTTCCTGATGGACCACGCCGGCCTGCCGCTCAAGACCGTCCTCGAGCAGCTCGACCTCCTGGGCGAAGAGGTCGTGCCCGTGCTGCGCAAGGAGTTCGCGGCCCGCAGGCCCGCCCACGTCCCCGAGGCCCCCACCCACGCGACGCTCGTCGAGAAGGCCCGCTCCGCGATCGAGTCAGAGTCGTCGGTCGTGCCCGAGTCCTCGCTTGTCGAGCTGGTCGAGACCGCGGAGGCGAGGGCGTGACCAGCATCGCCGTCATCTCTGCCGGACTCTCGGTCCCGTCGTCGACGAGGATCCTTGCCGACGCCCTCGGCAAGGCCACCGCACGCGCCGTCTCGTCGGTCGAGCCGGGTGAGACCAGGAGCCCCGTCGACGTCCACGTCGTCGAGCTGCGCGACCTGGCCCACCTGATCACCGACAACACTTTGACCGGGTTCCCCACCGGCCCCCTCGCGGACGCCGTACGCCGGGTGGCCGAGGCCGACGCGGTCATCGCGGTGAGCCCGGTCTACACCGGCTCCTACTCCGGTCTGTTCAAGATGTTCTTCGACGTCCTCGACGAAGGCACGCTCGAGGGGAAGCCGGTCCTGATCGCGGCCACCGCGGGGACGGCCCGGCACTCGCTGGTGCTGGAGTTCGCGATGCGGCCGCTGTTCGCCTACCTGCGCGCCGCCGTCGTCCCGACGGCCGTCTTCGCGGCCAGCGAGGACTTCGGCACCGGGTCGATCCAGGGAGGCTCGCTGGCGAAGCGCATCGACCGCGCCGCGGGCGAGCTCGCAGACCGGGTCCTGCGCCGCGGCACCGTCCTCCCCGACGACCCGTTCGCGAACCCAACGCCGTTCGAGGACCTCCTCAACGACCTCCCCTAGCCGGCCTGTCGATCCGGCCGAAAGGGCGATCAGTCGCCGGCGAGCACCTGGTCGCGCAGCTCGTGCTTGAGGATCTTTCCCGAGACGTTGCGCGGGATCGGGGCGACGACCAGGTGGTGGGGGATCTTGTAGTCGGAGATGAACGGCCGGCAGTACTCCCGCAGCTCCGCCAAGGTCAGGGAGGCGCCCTCACCGAGGGCGACCACGGCGACGATGCTCTCGCCGTACTCCGGGTGCGGGCGTGCGACCACGGCGGCGTCCACCACGTCGGGGTGGCCGGCGATCACGTTCTCGACCTCGATGGAGTAGACGTTGCGACCGCCGCTGATGATCAGGTCCTTGAGCCGGTCGACCAGCGTGAGGTATCCGTCGGCGTCCACCGTGGCGATGTCACCCGTGCGGAGCCAGCCGTCGAGGAAGGCCGCGGCGGTCGCCGCGGGGTTGTTCCAGTACCCCTTCATCACCGAGTCCGCGCGCAGGAGCAGCTCACCGGCCTCGCCCGGCGCGACGTCGCGCCCCTGCGCGTCGACGACTCGGGCCTCGGTGAGCAGGACGCCCTGCCGGCCGCTGGCATCGGGTCGGGCGACGACCTGTTCGTGCGTGGAGTAGATGCCGGTGGGACCGCCCTCGGTCTGGCCGCACAGCTGCATGAACTCCACCTGCGGCCACGCCTGCACCAGCTGCTGGACGGCCGCCGCGGGCATGGGGGCGGCGCCGAAGAGGCCGGTCCGCCACGCGGACAGGTCGAGCTCCCCGACGGCCGGGAGCGCTCGCACCATCAGCTGGAACATCGTGGGTACGCCGAAGAACATGGTGATCCGCTCCTCGGCCATCGTCCGCAGCACCGCAGCGGGGTCGAAGGCCGGCAGGATCACGTGTGTGGCGCCGATCAGGGTGCCCGGCAACAGCATGATCCCCAGCTCCGCCGCGTGGTAGAGCGGCGCGACGTGGAGGAACCGGTCGCCGGGGCGCATCCCGAGGGTCGCGATCATGGTCGTGGTCACGCACCACGCGCGGTGGTGGTCGAACAACGCGCCCTTGGGCTTGCCGGTCGTGCCCGAGGTGTACAGGATCAGCGCGTCGTCGGACCCGGTGACCCGGTCGTCGTCCTCCAGCGGGCTCGCCTCGCGGGCCGCCGCGGTCAGGTCGTCCAGACCCTCGGCCGCGCCGAGGGAGAGCACGGTGCGCAGGCAGGACGGCAGCGAGTCGTCGTCCCCCCGGCGCACGTTGTCGGCCGCGGTGGGCGCGACCAGCAGCAGGCTCGCCCCGGAGTCCTCGACGACGTGGTCCACCTCGGGGGGAGCCGACGCCGGGTTCACCGGGATGACGATCGCGCCGAGCCGCAGGGCGGCGTAGAAGGCGATCACGAAGAAGTCGGAGTTCGTCGACATCAGGGCGAGGCGATCGCCCCGGCCGAGGCCGTGGCCGCGCAGGACGGACGCCCAGCGGTCGACCACGTCGTCGAGCTCCCGGTAGGTGTAGGTGCGGTCGCCGAAGATCAGCGCCCGCGCGTCGGGAGTCCGGCCTGCGGTCGAACGGAGGGCTCCGGGGATGGTGGGCATGGTGAGGACCTCACAAGGTGTAGCCGCCGCCGCAGACGAGTGTCTGGGCGCTGATGTAGTCGGACTCGGGGATGACCAGGAGGTAGACCGCGCCGGCCGCCTCGGCGGGAGTCCCGGCGCGGCCCAAGGGGATCCCGGACTCGGCGGCGGCGAGCAGCTGCGGATTGACCCCGACCTTGATCCGGCGGCCGTCGATGTCGATGCTGCCGTCGCCGTCCGCAGGGGACTCGGTCAACCTGGTCGTGATCAGGCCGAAGGCCACGGAGTTGACGGTGACGTTGTACCGGCCCCACTCCTTGGCCAACGTCTTGGTCAGGCCCACGAGGCCGGCCTTGGCGGCGGCGTAGTTTGCCTGACCGGCGTTGCCGCCCAGCCCGGCGACCGACGCGATGTTGACCACCTTGCGGCAGGGCACGGGCTCCCCGGCCTCGCGAGCGGCCCGCACCGCCCGGGAGATCACCGGCTGGACCGCGCGCAGGATGCGGAACGGCGCCCGGAGGTGGACGTCGAGGATCGCGTCCCACTGCTCGTCGGTCATCTTCTGGATCACCGAGTCCCAGGTGTAGCCGGCGTTGTTCACCACGATGTCGACCCCGCCGTACGTCTCCACGGCCGTCTCGACGAAGCGGTCGGCGAACCCGCTGTCGGTCACGCTCCCGGCGCAGGCCACCGCGCGGCCGCCGGTCGCCTCGATGGCCGCGACCGTCTCCGCGGCCGGCCCCTCGTCGAGGTCGTTGACGACGACCGCGGCGCCGTCACCGGCGAGCTTCAGCGCGATCTCACGGCCGATCCCGCGGCCCGACCCGGTCACCAGCGCGACCCTGCCCTCCAGCCGGCCCTCGAGATTCTTCATCGGCGTTCTCCCGTCCTCGTGGTCGCGGTGGCTCACGCGAGCCCGATCGTGGCGGTCCCGGTGAGGGTGACCGTGCCGTCGTCGAGGGTCACGGCGAGCGCCACGGTCGCGACGCCGTTCTCGACGGCGGTGATCCGCCCGGTACAGGTCGGCCGGGCGTGCACCGGCGTGATCGCGACGAAGCGCGCCGACAGGCTCCGCAGCCGATCCTGAGGCGCCCACCGGGTGACCAGCCGGGACAGGTACGCCAGGCTCAGCATCCCGTGGGCGAAGACGTCCTCCAGGCCGGCCGACCGGGCGACGTCGAGGTCGACGTGGATCGGGTTGTGGTCGCCGGAGGCCCCGGCGAACAGGGCCAGCGTGGTCCGCGAGATCGGCTCGCAGACCAGGGCGGGCAGCTCGGTGCCCACCGTGTCGTACGTCGCCTCCGCGGTCACGACTCCCCCCGGATCACCAGGACCGAGCCCAGGCGCGAGACGAGGGCACCCGAGGGGTCGGTGACCGACGTGTGCTTGGTCAGCAGCTCCATCCCGGCGCGCTTCGTCACGACGTCGACGACCCGGGAGTGCAGGGTCAGCCGGTCGCCGGCGCAGGCCTGGCCGGCGTACTCGAACCACTGCTCCCCATGGAGCACCCGTCGCAGGTCGACCTCGAGGTCGGTGAGGAAGGCGAACGGGTCCGCGGCCTGCAGCTCGAGGCTGAAGTAGTACGTCGGGGGCACGGGGAGGTCGCGGAAGCCGGCCGCCCGGGCGGCCGCGACGTCGACGTACTCCGGTCGCTCCTCCCCGGTCGCGCGGGCGAAGAACCGCAGGGCGCCGCGTTCCACCTCGGCCTCGAGCGGCGGCAGCTCGAGGGCCAGCGCGGCCTCGCGGTCGATCGCCATCAGTCGACCCGCTCGTAGAGCGTCACGACGGCGGCGCCGCCGAGGCCGATGTTGTGCTGGAGCCCCAGTCGCGCACCGTCGACCTGCCGGTCGCCGGCTCGACCGCGCAGCTGCCAGACCAGCTCCGCGCACTGAGCCAGCCCGGTCGCGCCGAGCGGATGTCCCTTGGACAGCAGACCGCCGGACGGGTTGGTGACCACCCGGCCGCCGTAGGTGTTGTCGCCCTCGAGGATGAACTTCTCGGCCGTTCCCTCCGGCGTCAGGCCGAGCGCCTCGTAGGAGATCAGCTCGTTGCTCGTGAAGCAGTCGTGCAGCTCGACGACGGGGATGTCACCGGGCTCGACCCCGGCCTTCTCATAGACCTGCCGGGCGGCCTCGGCGGACATGTCATAGCCCACCAGCGGGCGCAGATCGGCGGACTCGAAGGAGATCGGTCGATCGGTGGTCATGGCCTGGGCGGCGATCGCCACCGACCCGTCGAGGCCGCGGCTGCGTGCGAAGTCCGGTGACACCAGCACCGCCGCGGCCGCACCGCACGTCGGCGGGCAGCACTGGAGCCGGGTGAGCGGTCCGTACACCACCGGGGACGACAGCACCTCCTCGATCGTCACCGGCTCGCGGAACACCGCGTACGGGTTGGCGGCGGCGTGCCGCCGCGCCTTGACCGAGATCCGGGCCAGCGTGTCGGGAGCGAGCCCGAACTCAGCGGCGTAGGCGATGCCCGCCCCGCCGAAGTACTGCGCGGCGAAGGGGGCGTCGCTGGGGGCCTGGACGGCGTCCTTGACGGTCTCGAAGCGCTCGAACGGGGACGGCCGGTCGTCCCACTGCATGGCGAGGGCTCCCGGCCGCATCTGCTCGAACCCGAAGACCAGAACGCAGTCCGCGGCTCCCGCCTCGACGAGCTGCCGCCCCACGAACAGGGCGCTGGACCCGGTCGAGCAGTTGTTGGTGACGTTGACCAGGGGGATGCCGGTGAGCCCGACCCGGTAGGCCACAGCCTGGCCGCACGTCGAGTCGCCGTACACGTAGCCGGCGAAGGCCTGCTCGACCGCGTCGTAGCCGAGGCCCGCGTCGGCGAGGGCTGCCCGGATCGCCTGCTCGCCCATCACGTCGTACGGCGCGCTGGTGCGGGGCGTGGCGAACGGGACCATGCCGACACCGGCGACAAGTGCGCGACCCATGGAACTTCCTCTCGGCGGCGGGGGATCTCCAGGTGTGCGAATCCCGATGCTTGCGAGACTAACGTAGAACTTCTATGGTGATCGTACAAGCCCACCCTAGATCGCGGGAGTTGACCATGGCCAGCAGCGACCCCTACGCCTCCGCCCGCGAGCACGGGCTCATGCTCGGGACCCCGCCGCCTCCCGAGGCGCGGGTCACTCGCGGCAACTGGTTCTACGCACCGCACAACCGGTGGGCGTTCTCGCACATGATGTTGCTGGCACCGAGCGTCGAGGTGTCGCGCGGAAGCGGCCCGGTCCGCGAGCTGCCGGACCGGCGGATCGACCCGTCGGTGGTCGAGGCGCTGACCTGCCGGGACCACGCCGGCGTCGAGCGCACGGTCGGCGACCTGCTCCGGCGTACCTGGTCCGATGCCCTCGTGGTGCTCCAGGACGGGGCGGTCGTCTACGAGCGCTACGACAACGACCTGGCGCCCGACCAGCTCCACCTGCTGGCCTCGGTCACCAAGTCCTTCACGGGGCTGCTCGTCCTGCTCGCGATCGAGGAGGGCCTCCTGGATCCCGGCCGTCCGGCCGTCGACTACGTGCCCGAGCTCGCCGCCGGCGTGTTCGGCGACACGACGGTCCAGCAGGTGCTCGACATGGTCGTGGCCGCAGAGTGGGACGAGCTCGACTGGCTCGCCCACGAGGCGAGCCCCGACCAGGAGGACTCGCTGTTCCTGCGGTTCCTACGCCGCAGCGGGACCTGGGTCGACTCCCTGCACGAGACCGACGAGGGGCTGCTCGAGTTCGCCGCGACGCTGCAGAAGGCCGGCGAGCACGGCGAGGCGTTCATGTACCTCACCCCGGCGACCGACGTGCTCGGGTGGATGCTGGCCCGCGTCCACGACAAGCCGTACGTCGAGCTGCTCGCGGAGCGATTGTGGTCCCGGATCGGCGCCGAGCACTCCGCGCGGATGCTCCTCGACCCGATCGGCAGCCCGGTCGCCAGCGGCGGTCTGAACACCACCGCCCGCGACCTGGCCCGGTTCGGCCAGATGCTCCTCGACGACGGCAGGGTGGGCGGCGACCAGGTCGTCCCCCCGGGCCTGGTCCGCACCCTGCGTGCCGGCGGCGACCCGGCCGCGTTCGCACGCTGCGCGGACGTCGCGCACATGTCGGGGTGGAGCTATCGCGCCCAGTGGTGGATCACCCCGGAGGGACATCCGACGGCGTGGGGCGTGTGCGGTCAGATCCTGTGGATCGACCAGGACGCCGGGCTCGTGCTGGCCCGGCTGGCCTCGGCGCCCGACAGCGTCGACTCCGCTCGCGACGTCGACGAGGCCAGCCTCTGCGAGACCGTCCTGAGCTACTTCCGCGGCTGAACGACGCCGAGCCGCCGGCCGGTGGTCCGGCCGACCTCCGGACTCGGGCCTACCTCGGTGTCCGGGCGCGCCTCGGGATCGGGCGCTCTCACAGGCTCGGTGAAGGCGCGCAGGATCGCCACGGTCGCCTCGGCCAGCACCTGCTCACCATGGGGCGTCCCGCCGTCCACGGCTCCGCTGTGCTCCTGGATGCGGTAGCCGTCGTGCAGGGCCGAGATCGCACTCATCATGTCCTCCAGGCGCCACGGCTCGCGCAGCTTGAGGGATCCGGCCATCAACAGGGCGTGGTAGATCGGGCGCGCGGCCGTGGCCTGGTCGCGATACGACGTCTGCAGGGCCTCCCCCACCCGGGGCAGCCTGCTGTACGGGACGAACAGCAGGGACAGGTCGTAGATCTCGGTCGTGCGGGCGATCCGGTAGGCCATGATCGCCAGCTCGGCCAGCATCTCCTCGACCGGACCCCCGGCCGCGATCAGCTCCAACGTCCGGGCCGCCAGCCGGTCCTCGGCCGGCAACGGCTCCTCGGTGAGCAGATGCACCATCAGGTCGGCTTGGAAGGCGGCCTGCGTCGGCCAGAACTGGTAGATCGCGCCCGTGGTGACCGCGCCCCGGTCCTGGCCCTCACTCAGCTCGATCTCGGTGGCGACCCTGGCCACGTCGGTGAGCCGGATGTGGGACAGCGCCCGGGCGGCGGCGTCCTCGTCCGCGTCGCGCAGCCGGTCGACCGCCAGCTTGCTGCCGGCGCGGAGCATCAGCCGGCGGGTGGCGTCGGCGCTGCGACGGGTGCGCCGTGGTCGCGAATCCGGCAACGATCTGTCCTTTCCTCTTGACACCTGTGCCGTTAGCGTAGACATTCTACGGATAAAGCAACACTCTCACGCTCAACCTCGGGTGACTACGACAACTGTCCCACACGAGACGATCGGGGTATCACAGTGCGCACCAGCCTCCGGAGATCCTTCAGCACCGCCCTGGCGGTCGGGAGCCTGTGCCTGGTCGCCGCCTGCGGCTCCGGCGGGTCCTCGAGCCCGGCAAGCACGGCGGCCCGCGACGGCTCCCCCGTCCGAGGGGGCAGCTTGACGGTCGCCGTTCCGGACGCGATCGACGGCTGGAAGCCCGACTCGGCGGTCCAGGTGTCGACGTACCAGCTGATCCGCGAGGTAGAGGCGCCGCTGCTCGAGGTCAGTGCCGACGGTCAGAAGATCGCGCCCGGGCTCGCCGCCTCGTGGACGTACGACGCCTCGCGGACCGCGCTGACCCTGCGGCTGCAGCCGGGCGCGGCGTTCAGCGACGGCGCACCGGTCACCGCCGCCGACGTGGTGTTCTCGGTGAAGCAGTGGATGTCGGGCCCGCAGTACGGCGCGCTCTACTCGGCGTTCATCAAGGGCGCCACCGCCAAGGGCGGCGACAAGGTCGTGATCACCCTCACCGCGCCCTCGTCAGCCCTGCTCGGGATGCTCACCTGGAGCAACTCCGCTGTCTTCCCCGCCGACTTCGGCGGCCGCAGCGCCGCTGCGTTCTTCAAGTCGCCGATCGGTGCGGGCCCCTTCGCGATCAAGTCCGCCACCGACGACCAGATCTCGCTGGTCCGCAACGAGCACTACTGGGCCAAGGGCCAGCCCTACTTGGACTCGCTGGTCTACAAGGTCGTCGACGACAACAGCCAGCGCCTGCTCCAGGTGCAGAGCGGTGAGGCGGGACTCGCCGACCGCGTGCCGATCGACTTCTTGTCCACCGTCGCCGGCGCCGACACCGTGGTGAGCGTCCCGTCGAGCTCCATGAGCCTGATCTCGTTCGCCGAGAGCACCCCCTCGGCGGCGACCGCCGACCCGCACTTCCGCAAGGCGGTGTCCTTGGCCATCGATCGGAGCGCCCTCGTCTCCTCCGTGTACGGCGGGAAGGCGAGCGTCGCCAAGGGCGTGCTGCCCCCTCGCGTGCCGGGCAGTGACGGTTGCCCGACCTGCGCCTGGGAGACCTACGACCCCGCCGCCGCGAAAGCGCAGCTGGCGCAGGCCAAGGGCGACCGGGACACGCTCGAGCTGCTGGTCGACTCGTCGCGAGGCGTCGACCTGCTCGCCGCCCAGGCGATCCAGCCGATGCTGGCCGCTGTCGGGATCGACGTCTCGATCAAGCAGGTCGACTCCGCGACCCTGCTCACCCGGATCTCCTCCGGTGACTTCTCGATGATGATCGGCAACTACTCCGCGCAGGCCCCGACCGCGGTCGACCCCCTGTCGTTCGTGGCGGCGACCAGCTACCTGTTCACCGGCGCCTCTCCGACCCCGGCCCTGACCGCCCTGGGGCAGGTCTCGGCGGCCCAGAGCGCGGCCGGCCAGACCAAGGCGGTCGCGGGCTTCGAGCAGCAGAACTACGCTGCGGCCAAGGTCGTGCCGCTCGTGTCGCCGAACGTCTCGTCCGTGCTCGGCCCCGACACCCACGGCTTGACCCTGCTCCCCTCCGGCCTGTACGACGCTTCCGCACTCTGGGTCGGCCACTAGAAGTCGGTGACCGGCGGGGGCGGGCGGGGCCGGGTCGAAGCGAACAGGAAGGACCACCACGATGCCCGCGACCGGCAGCCGGTACACCTTCGTGTGGCACCGCCTGCTCCAGAGCGTGCCCCTGCTGCTGGCCGTCACGTTCCTGGTCTTCCTGATCACCAAGGTGACCCCGGGCAACCCGGCGCGGACGATCCTCGGACCCAAGGCGACCAGCGAGCAGGTCTCCAGGCTCAGCCACCAGCTGGGCTACGACCGCGGAGTGCCCACGCAGTACTGGCGCTTCCTGGAGCGTCTCGTCCACGGTGACCTGGGAGACTCCGCCCGGACCGGGAACGCGGTCACCTCGGTGATCGCCACGCATCTCGCGCCGACGGTCTGGATGGTGGTCGCCTCGGCGCTGCTGACCTCCCTGGTGGCCGTGCCGCTGGCCTGGGCCGCCGCCGCGCACCGCGACAGCTGGCTGGACCACCTGCTGCGGACGTCGAGCATCTTCGCCCTCTATCTGCCCACCTTCTGGGTCGGGCTGGTGCTGGTGCGTTTCGTCGCCCTGCCCACCGGCTGGTTCCCGGTCTCGGGGTTCGGTGACGGCGTCACCGGACACCTCCGCTCCGTGGTCCTGCCGGCGATCTCGTTGAGCCTCGGCCTGGCGCCGGTGGTGGCTCGCAGCCTGCGGACGGCGATGATCGACGTCCTCGAGTCCGACTACGTGGCCGCGGCACGGGCGGCCGGGGTCCGGGGGTGGTCGCTGTTCCGCTGGTACGTCGTCCGCAACTCGCTCTCCCCTGCAGTCAGTCTGCTCGCCGTCCAGATCGGCTTCCTGCTGTTCGGGGTGGTGGTCCTCGAGGTCACCTTCGACATCAACGGACTCGGCTCGGAGCTGGTGACCGCAGCCGTGGGCAAGGACCTCCTGGTGACCCAGGGCATCACCCTGGTCTTCGCGCTGGCGGTGGTGGTGGTCAACCTGGTGGCGGACCTGCTCCTGGTCGTGATCGACCCCCGGGTGCGTGCCTCGTGACGGCGGCCCTGGTCGACCCCCTCATCGACCCCCTCGACAACTCCGTCAACGAGCGGCGATCCGCCGCCAGTGGGCGCGGGCGCGCCAAGCTCGTCGTCGGCGGGAGCCTCGTCGCCGCGTTCGTCCTGGTCGCGGTGTTCGCCGGGGCGATCGCGCCCCACGACCCCTTGAAGCAGGACCTCCTGCACCGGCTCGCCGATCCCGGCGGGGCGCACCTGCTCGGCACCGACGCGCTCGGCCGTGACGTCTTCTCCCGCCTTGTGTACGCGACCCGCGTCGACCTCCGGGTGGGCGTCCTGTGCGCCGTCGTCCCCATGCTCGTCGGCACCTTGGTGGGCGCCACAGCCGGCTTCTACGGCGGCGTCGCGGACACCCTGGTCACCCGGCTCATCGACCTGGTGCAGTCGTTCCCCGTGCTGGTCTTCTTCCTCGCCCTGCTCGGCGCCCTGGGCATCCCCCAGGCGTTCTTGTTCCTCGGACCCGGCGAGCTGCCGGTAGTGATCGTCTTCGCCGCCGTCGGCTGGATCGTCTACGCGCGCCTCATCCGGGGCGAGGTGCTCCGAGTGCGCGAGCTCGACTACGTGCAGGCCGCCCGTGCCGCAGGCCTGTCTCGCCCCCGGGTCCTGCTCCGTCACGTGCTTCCCAACGCGGTCAACCAGACGATCGTGTACGTCGTCCTCGACGTCGGGCTGGCCATCCTCGCGATGGCCACGTTGTCCTTCCTCGGTCTCGGCATCCCCGCACCCGTTCCCGAGTGGGGGGCGATGATCGCGGAGAACCGTCCCTACTTCGCCGACCAGTGGTGGCTCGTGGTCACCCCCGGCCTGTCCGTCAGCGTGCTCGGCGTCGGACTCGCGCTGGTCGGCGACGGCCTCGACGACCTCCTGAAGCAGTCATGACCGACCTCCTCCAGGTGCGCCGCCTCCGGGTCGATGTCGGTTCCGGCCGCCACCGGCGCCCGGTCGTCCACGGGGTCGACCTGGGAGTGCAGGCGGGCGAGTGCGTGGGCATCGTGGGCGAGTCCGGCTCGGGGAAGAGCCTCACGATGCGGGCGGTGATCGGGTTGCTCCCCCTCGGGGCCCGGCTCACCGGCGGCACGCTGAGGTTCGCCACCGACGGCGAGCTCACGCCGTACGAACCCGAGGAGATCCGGGGCCACGGCATCGCCATGGTGTTCCAGGAGCCGATGACCGCCCTGAACCCGACCCGGCGGGCCGGCGACCTCGTCGCCGACGGGGTCCTCTCCGCACGGGCGTCTCGCATCTCGCGGCGGCGCGCACGCGAGGTCGCCGTCGAGCTGATGGGTGAGGTCGGCATCCCGGACCCGCGACGACGCGCGACTGCGTACCCGCACGAGCTCAGCGGTGGTCTGCGTCAGCGCGTGATGATCGCCATGGCCCTGGCCGGGAACCCCCGGCTGCTGCTGTGCGACGAGCCGACGACGGCTCTCGACGTGACGGTCCAGGACCAGATCCTGGGCCTGCTCGACGGTCTACGTCGGGATCGGGGCCTGGCTCTGCTGTTCGTGACCCACGACCTGGGCGTGGTCGCCCAGATCGCGCAGCGTCTCCTGGTGATGAAGGACGGCCGGATCGTCGAGGAGGGCCCGACCGCGGAGGTGCTGGCTCGCCCCCGCCACCCCTACACCGTCGCGCTGCGTTCCGGGGCCGCGGCGATCGAGGGTCGACGCGCCACGGAGGTGGGCTGATGCTCCAGACGACGGGGCTCGGTGTGAAGGGGTCCGGGGTGACGGGGCTCGAGGTGAGGGGGCTGCACGTTCGCTACCGGGTGCCCGCCGGCCTGGGCCGGAAGCCGTCGTACGTCGACGCGGTGAACGGCGCGGACCTCTCGGTCGCTGCCGGGTCGAGCCTCGGCGTGGTCGGCGAGTCCGGATGCGGCAAGAGCTCGCTGGCCCGGGCCATCTGCGGCATCGGGCCGATCACCTCCGGGTCGGTATCGGTCGGCGGCGTCGAGCTGACGAGGCGCCGGGACCGGGCGGCCGCCCGGCGCGTTCAGATGGTGTTCCAGGACCCGACCTCCTCGTTGAACCCGCGCCGCACGATCGGCTCCATGCTGCGCGAGCTCCTCACCGTGCACGGGCTCCGGACGGGGGCCGCCGTGGACCGCCGCGCCGCCGAGCTGCTCGAGCTCGTGGGACTCCCCGCCTCGGCGCTCGGCGACCGGCCACACGCCTTCTCGGGCGGGCAACGCCAACGCATCGGCATCGCCCGGGCCCTGGCCCTCGAGCCCGAGGTCCTGATGGCCGACGAGGCGGTCAGTGCCCTCGACGTCTCGACCCAGGCCGTCGTGGTGGACCTGTTGCACACCCTGCGGGCCGAGCTCGGGCTGTCGCTGGTCTTCATCTCCCACGACCTCGGTGTGGTCCGGGCGGTCTGCGACAGCGTCGCGGTGATGTACCTCGGCACGATCGTCGAACAGGGTCCGACCGAGATGCTGTTCGAGAGCCCAAGGCATCCCTACACGCGCGCCCTGCTGGACGCCGTACCCCGGATCGACGTCGTCCGCCCACCGGGAAGCGCCCGCCTGTCCGGGGAGCCGCCGAGCCCGCTCGACGTGCCGACCGGATGTCCCTTCCATCCCCGCTGCCCCGTGGCCGTCGCACGGTGCCGGACCGAGCAACCGGTGCCTGTCGAGATCGACGGGCAGACCGTGTCCTGCCATCTCTGGCCACATGGGTCCTGACCCGGCGGTGCCCTCCCGAGAGCGAGCCATGACCTTCTACGACGAGGACCACGAGGCCTACCGGCTCACCGTTCGCGAGTTCCTGCGCCGCGACGTGGACCCCCACCACGCGACGTGGGAGCAGGAGCGTGTGGTGCCGCGTCCGGTCTGGGAGGCGGCCGCCCGTCGTGGACTGCTCGGTCTGGCCGTCCCGGAACGTCTCGGTGGCGGTGGGGTGGAGGACTACCGCTACCGCATGGTCGTGGCCGAGGAGGTCGCCCGGATCGCCGCGACCTCGTTCGGGTTGGGGCTGAGCCTGCAGGACGACGTGGTCACCCCCTACTTCCTCGACCTCGGGAACGCCGCCCAGCACGAGCGCTGGCTCTCGGGTCTGGCCTGCGGCCGGCTGATCGGCGCGATCGCGATGAGCGAGCCGGGCGCGGGCAGCGACCTCCAGGGCATCCGGGCCTCGGCCAGGCTTGAGGGCGACGACTGGGTCCTCTCGGGACAGAAGACGTTCATCTCCTCCGGAGGCACCGCCGACGTGGTGGTCGTGGTGGCGCGCACCGACCCGGGGCAGGCCTCATCCGGGCTGACGCTGCTCGTGGTCGAACGCGACCAGCCCGGCTTCACCCGCGGCCGCGTCCTGGACAAGGTGGGTCTCCATGCCCAGGACACTGCCGAGCTGTTCTTCGACGGCGTGCGGGTGCCGCGCGAGCACGTGCTGGGCGAGGAGGGCCGCGGGTTCGTCCACCTCGTCGAGCGACTGCCCCGCGAGCGGCTCTCGATCGCGGTGGCCGCTGTCGCGGCGGCCCGAGCCGCACTGGCCTGGACCACCGAGCACGTCTTCTCACGGACCGCCTTCGGAGTGCGGGTGGGAGACCTGCAGAACACCCGGTTCGTGCTGGCCGAGCTGGAGACCGAGGTGGACGTGGCGTCGGCGTACGTCGAGCAGTGCGCACTACGCCTGAACGCACGCGCCCTGTCGGCCGTCGACGCAGCGAAGGCCAAGTGGTTCGCCACCGAGCTCCAGGTGCGGCTCACGAGCCGCTGTCTGCAGCTGTTCGGCGGCTACGGGTACATGACGGAGTACGCGATCGCCCGGGCCTTCCTCGACTCCCGCGTGCAGACCATCTACGGCGGCACCACCGAGGTGATGAAGGAGATCATCGGCCGCGACATCGCCGCGCGACAGCCAGGTCCTGGACACACATCCGGTCCCCGGGGAGCTCCTCGGGGACCCAACGCGGATAGTGCTGGACGCTGAGGGTCAGCGGCCCATGTTGGTCTCGAAGGTGCGGTCGACCGTGCCGTTGTCGGTGACCTTGAAGGTCAGCTTCTTGCCCTGGGCCTCATTCACGCCGAGCGGGTCGGTCTCAAAGGTCAGGTTCAGGATGGTGGCGTGGCGACGGACGACCTCGTTGGCCGACACGCTGCCGGTGACCGGGACGGTGATCGCCGGCTCGCTGGCGAACACGTAGTCGGTGTTGTCGATCGCGATGTCGCGGATGACGCCGTCACCCAGGACGCCCGAGCCTAGCGAGAAGCCTGCGGCCTGCATCTGGGCGCCCGGCAGCCCGGCCTGCCACTGAACGAGGGTTCCGTGCCAAGCCGATCCGCTGCCGCCGGTGCAGTGGCTCTCGGTGATCAGCTGGTCGCTGGACTCGGTCGCGACCACAGCGGTCCCGTCGCAGGACGGCGCGGCCAGCTTCGCCTGTGCGCTGGAGCCGTTGGTCAGCCAGAAGTCGTGGCCGTAGGCAGCCTCACCGACGAGGATGTTGTAGTCGTTGCTGTTCCCCGACGTCTGGTCGGCGTCGAAGACGAGCTGAGAACCCGGGGCCGGTGTCGTGCCGTTCAGGTCAAGCCGGCGCTGGCCGGCAGGCCCTGAGGCGCGACCGGGAAGTACTCGGCCGCCTTCGCGTTCGAGGTGGCGTCGTCGGTGTAGACATGCACGCCTTCCTTGAGGAACTCGTCGTGACCGGACGAGCCCCTCTCGGACAGGGCCGAGATGAGATCGTTCTGGCGGACCATCATCGTGATCGCCGGGGCGGCGTGAGCCCACCGGCGCGAGCGTCGGCAACATCGCTGCAGTCGTGGCAATGCTGACCATGGTCATGAGCTTCTCGGCCACAGGCCGCTCGCACCGACCTGACCACCCAGGCCCCGGTCCCGGTCCCGGTGCGCAGGTACCACCAGGCCCAGGGCGTGTCCCTCACTCTGATGACCAAGATCAAGGGCTGAGGATGGCGGAGGCCCAGCCGTCGAAGGCGGCTGGGCCTCCACATCCTGTTCTACAGAGTCAGCCTACCTTGATGACCGACACGTTCGGGGTGACCACGAACTTGCCGGAGTCTGCCGAGCCGGTGTCGTCCGCGTAGCCGAACGCCTGGACCTTGATCGTCTGCGTAGCGCTCAGCGTGATGGTGCGCACGGTGGTGCAGGAAGCCTCACGGTTGGCGGTCGCGGAGGCGAGGCCTGTGAAGCACGTGCCGTAGTCCTGGCCGAAGGTCGTACCGTCGTCACCCCGGATGGCGAGTTGCAGCCGGGTCAGCCCGCTGGTGGCGGTGTCCGAGTGGAAGAAACCGTCCCCGGTGATGAGGTAGGTGCCAGCAGGCAGGCTGAACGATCCAAGGTCGGTGTGCAGGGCGGCGAACGAGCCACCGATGGCGGTGATCGTCTGCGGGTTGGTGGTGAAGTTCTCGACCGAGGACCCGAGCACGTCGGGCCTGTGGAGCAGTCCGACCACGTTCGGGTTCATGTCCTTCTGGTGGACCGACCCGTCCTTGATCACGCGGCTGTTCGCTGCGCCCGTGGCGATGTCGTGGGCAGTAATCCGGCTGGCAGCCGTTGCGGTTCCTCCGATGACGAGCACCGTTGCGATACCGATACCGGCCACGGTGAGCAACCGAGAGTTGCGGAGTTTCATTCGTTGGGTTCTCTTTCTGTTCTCCCCTGGCTTGTTCCAGAGGACGCGCTTAGGGGAATCAGTTGTCTCCTAAGGTGAGATGCACTTCCCTCCGACGGGGGAAGACTCTCGACGAACATGGTTGCTTTGCAAAACTATGTTCCCGAGAGTGAGCGCACTTTAACCCCCGCCACCGACATCCCGGGCGCCGACACCCTCAGGGGTGAGTCCACGGGTCACGAGGATGCCGTGGCCGCACCCCCGGATGGCTCCGACCGGCTCCCGGTGGAGTGGTGTCTCAGGCCTGTTCCACCCCACGACTGTCCGCGAGGATCTGCTCGGCCAGCCAGGCGGCGTCGTCCCGGACGAACCCCAGCAGGGCCGAGCCGCGGGTGTGCTGCCACGGCAGCCCGAGGAACGACAGTCCGGGGAGGCGGGTGCGGCCGCGCTCGTGCACCACGCGCCCGTCGACGACGACGCCGGGGACCTCGATCCAGGAGTGGTCGAGGCGGAAGCCGGTGGCCCAGATGACCGTGGCCGGCCGGAGGCTCGTGTGGCCCGCGAACGTGAGGGTGTCGCCGGTGGCGACGGTCACGCGAGGGCGGAGGTCGACCCCGGCGGCCAGCAGGTTCTTGTCGGGGGTGCCGATCACCAGGTCGCCGCGAGCCCTCATCCGCCTCGCCAGCGGCGACGACCCGGTCCTGGTGATGACGCCGAGCATGGTCAGCCACCGGAACAGGTCGCGGCCGAGGACGCGCTGCGGGAGCTGCACCGACCGAGAGCCGACGGCGAGGGTGACGTCGTGGGTCGCGGCGAGCTCGAGGGCGATCTGACGACCCGTGTTGCCGGCGCCGACGACCAGCACGGGGCCGGCGGGGATCTCGCCCGGGTTGCGGTAGGCCGCGCTGTGCAGCTGGGTCACCGAGCCGTCCAGGCCGGCACCGACGGCCGGGACGACCGGGGCCTGGAAGGGCCCGGTGGCGACCACGACCTGGCGGGCCCGGAGCAGGCCCTGCGTGGTCTGCGCGACGAACCGGTCGCCGTCTCGGCGCAGCGCGGTCACACGCGTGCCGAGCAGCACCGGGAGCTCGTACGCCGCGGCGTAGGCCTGCAGGTAGTCGGCGACCTGGTCCTTGGTCGGGTAGGTGTCGGCCGGTGCCGGGAACGGCCTCCCGGGCAGGCCGTCGTACCGGGCCGGTGTGAACAGGGTGAGCGAGTCCCAGCGGTCGCGCCAGGCGGCGCCGAGCTCGGTCGCGGCATCGACGACGAGGAACCGCAGCGCGGCACGCCGCAGGTGGTAGGCGATCGCCAGGCCGGCCTGGCCGGCGCCGATCACGAGGACGTCGAGCGCGTCCTCAGCGCCGGCGGTCGTCGGCAGGTCGTGGGCTTCGAGCATGGACATGAGGTGCTCCTGGAGGCCGGGTTCACGGGTCGGGAAGGACCGCCCCAGCCTGGTGCCGAGGGCCGCGCGACCGCGCCGGTGAAACCACCGGGATCGAATCCCGCAGCAGCGCGGTAGCCCTGCCGGGACTCCGCTCCGGAGGCTGCCCCGGACGCATGTCCCATCCCCGGATCCCGGCGATTCTCCCGGCGCGACCGAGGGCGCCTCCCGGCGAGCCTGGATCCCACCACCGGGTCCCGCTGTGGGACCGATGTCCGAGCCAGGAGGCCCTCATGTCCACGTCCGTGCACGACCCGGCACCGCACGGGTCGCACCCCTCCCCCCATGCCCCCCGTTCCCACCAGCACTCGCCCGAGAGCGAGGTGCGACGCCCCTGGACCACCCTCGCGCTGATGCTGGCCGCGCAGGTGATGGTGGTCCTCGACGTCAGCGTCGTGAACGTCGCCCTGCCCAGCATCGGCGCCGACCTGCAGCTGTCGTCGGGCGACTACCAGTGGGCGGTCAGTGCCTACGTCCTGCTCAGCGGCGGCTTCCTGCTGCTCGGGGGCCGGCTGGCCGACCTGTTCGACCGCCGCCGGATGTTCCTGATCGGCCTGGCGACGTTCACCCTCGGCTCGCTCGCGAGCGGCGTCGCCGGCTCGGCGCTGATGCTGATCGTGTCCCGCGGCGCCCAGGGCGCCGGGGCGGCGATGCTCACTCCCGCCGCGATGTCGATCGTGATGACGACGTACGCCGGGCGGCAGCGCGCCACGGCCCTGGGCCTCTGGGGCACCGTCGCCAGCCTGGGGATCGCCGTCGGCGTGCTCTTCGGGGGCGCGCTCACGACGGCCTTCGACTGGCGGGCGGTTTTCTTCGTCAACGTGCCCATCGGCGTCGCCGTGCTGGTCGGCGTGCTGCGCGCCGTCCCCGCCCCCCGCGGCGCCCGCGCCGCGCGGCGTGACCTCGACCTCCCCGGCGCCTTCACCCTGGTCACCGGACTGCTCGCGTTCGTGTACGCCGTCGAGTCGACCGACAGCCACGGCTGGACGGCACCCGAGACCATCGTCGCCGCCGTGGCCGCCCTGGTGCTGCTGACGTCGTTCGCGCTCAACGAGCGTCGTGCCACGGCGCCGATCGTGCCGCCGGCCACCTGGAGGATCAGGTCGCTGGTGACGGCATCGGTCGTGATGGCCGGCGTCACCGGGGCCGTCGTCGGTGCGATCTTCCTCAGCTCGCTGTACCTCCAGCAGGTGATGGGCTCCTCGGCGGTCGTGACCGGGCTCCAGTTCCTGCCGCTGGCCGCCTTCATCACCGGCAGCGCAGCCGTCGCCTCCCACCTGCTGCCCCACACGGGCGCGAAGGCGCTGATCGCCGCCGGGCTCGTGATCGCCACCGCAGGCGCGCTGTTCCTGGCGATGTCCCTCGGTGGGGTCGACGCAGACCCGGCGTACGTGACCGACGTCCTGCCCGGCTTCGCCCTGCTCGGCTTCGGGGTCGGCCCGATGTTCGTCGCGATCTCCGTCGCCGCGATGACCGACGTGCCCCACGAGCGGAGCGGTCTCGCGTCCGGTCTGATGATGACCGGCCACGAGGTGGGTGCGGCCCTCGGCGTGGCGGTCCTGACCGCCGTCGGCGGCGACCTCACCACCCGCGCCGGCCTGGTCGCGGGGACGCCCGACGCCTACCTCGCGGTCGCCATCGGCCTGGTCGCCCTGCTCGTGCCGACCGCCCTGATGCCGAAGGCCACGGCCGCCGCGACTGCGGGCCACGGGCACGGGCACGGGCACAGGCACGGGCATCACTGACGACCCGGCCCTGGACATACCCCGTCCAGGTATGTAGATTCTGCCCGGGAATCATACCCCCTAGGGGTATAAATCGATCAACCCGGAACATCCCACCCAGAAATCCGAACCCAGAACAAGGAGCACACCATGTCCACCACCAGCGTCCACCGCGTCACCGGGATGACGTGCGACCACTGCGTCCGCGCCGTCGAGCAGGAGGTCGGCACGATCGCCGGGGTCACCGCGGTCCACGTCGACCTCGCCACCGGCGAGGTGACGGTGTCCAGCAGCCACGAGATCCCCCGGGCCGAGCTCGCCGCCGCCGTCGACGAGGCCGGCTACGAGCTGGCGTCCTGAGGCCTCCCCGCTCAGCGCGATCCGCACCCCATCACCACACCCCACCACCCCAGGAGGCCGAGATGACCGCGACCACCAGCACCCCGGCGTACGACGTCGCCGACGGCGCCTGCGTCGACAGCAGCCTGAGCATCACGGGCATGACCTGCGCATCCTGCGTGGGTCGCGTCCAGAAGGCGCTCGGGCGCGTCGACGGGGTGGTCGCGGCCTCGGTCAACCTGGCGAACGAGACCGCGACCGTCACCCACGACCCGACCGTCGCGACCCTCGAGGCCCTGACCGCCGCGGTCACCCAGGCGGGCTACGCCGCGTCGCCGCGCGCCGTGGCCGGACCCGCCGCGAGCGACGCCGGCCCCGGGGTGTCGGGCCGCCCGGCGGACCCCGCCGACGAGCTCGACGCCCGTCGCGACGTCGAGATCGCCCATCTGAAGCGGCGCTGGCTGGTCGCCCTGACCACCGGGCTCGCGTTGATGGGCGTGATGTACCTGCCGCTCCACCTCGACACCATGGACTGGCTGATGCCGCTGATCCTGGTGGCCGCCACCGGCGTCCAGCTGTGGGCGGGCGCCGAGATCTACCGGCTGGCCTGGGCCGCGGCCCGACACCGCTCGACCACGATGAACACGCTCGTGGCCCTCGGCACCGGCGTCGCCTACGGCTACAGCGCCTTCGTCACCCTCTGGCCGGGCCAGGCCCAGTCGTGGGGGCTGCCGCTCCACCTCTACTTCGAGACCGCGCTGATCGTGGTCGCCCTCGTGCTGATGGGCCGTTGGCTCGAGCTCAAGGCGAAGAAGCGCACCGCCGCCTCGATCAGGTCGCTGGTCGGGCTCGCGCCGACGTCCGCCCGCGTGCTGCGCGACGGCCCGGGCGGCCCCGAGGTCGACGTACCGCTCGACCAGGTCGTCGTCGGCGACCTCGTGCGGGTCCGTCCCGGCGAGAACCTGCCCGTCGACGGGGTCGTGACCGAAGGCGCGTCGTCGGTCGACGAGTCGATGCTCACCGGCGAGAGCGCGCCCGTCGACAAGCTGCCGAGTGACACGGTCATCGGCGCGACCCTCAACCGCAGCGGCACGCTGGTCGTCCGCGCCACCGCCGTCGGCGCCGACAGCACCCTGGCCCAGATCGTCCGTCTCGTCGAGGACGCGCAGGGCTCGCAGGCGCCGATGCAGCGCCTGGCCGACCGCGTCTCCGCCTGGTTCGTCCCGGCGGTCATCGTGGCCGCGATCGCGACGTTCGCCGGCTGGATGATGTTCGGGCCGGACGCCGACCGGCTGGTGCTCGCGATCGGCACGACGGTGGCGGTCCTGATCATCGCCTGTCCCTGTGCCCTCGGGCTGGCCACGCCGACGGCGGTGATGGTCGGCACCGGCAAGGCCGCCGAGCTCGGCATCCTGATCGGGGACGGCCAGGCCCTCGAGACAGCGCGCCACCTCACCGCGGTCGTGCTCGACAAGACCGGCACCATCACCGTCGGCCGCCCGATGCTCGAGGACGTCACCGGCCTCCCGGGTCACGACGTCGAGGGGCTGCTCGCCCTGGTGGCCGCTGCCGAGGTCGGCAGCGAGCACCCGGTCGGCGAGGCGATCGTGACCGCCGCGCGCGAGCGCGGCCTTGCCCTGGAGCCCGCCCGCGACTTCGTCGCCCGCCCCGGCCACGGCATCACGGCGACGATCGGGACGGCCCGGACGGCAGGCCGGACGGTCGCGGTCGGCAACCGCGCCCTGATGCACGACGTCGGTGTCGACGCCGGGCCGCTGGCCGACGCGGCGGCGGAGGCTGCACGCCGCGGCGGTACGCCGATGTACGTCGCCGTCGACGGACACCTGGCCGGACTCGTGGTCGTGGCCGACTCGGTCAAGCCCGACGCCGCCGACGCGGTCGCCCAGCTGCACGCCCTCGGGCTCGAGGTGTGGATGGTGACCGGCGACAACGCCGCCACCGCGGCCACCGTGGCGCGGACCGTCGGCATCGACCACGTCGTCGCCGAGGTGCTGCCCGCCGACAAGGCCGACCGCATCGCCGAGCTGCAGTCCGCCGGTCATGTGGTGGCGATGGTCGGCGACGGGATCAACGACGCGCCAGCCCTCGCCCGCGCCGATCTGGGGATCGCGATCGGCACCGGCACCGACGTCGCCATCGCCGCCTCCGACATCACCCTGGTCGGCGGCAGCCTGCGCGGGATCGTCTCCGCGGTGGCGCTGTCCCGGCGTACCGTCACCACGATCAAGCAGGGCCTGGCCTGGGCGTTCGCCTACAACGTCCTGCTGATCCCGGTTGCCGCCGGCGCGCTGTACTGGTGGGACGGTCTCCTGCTCGATCCGGTGCTGGCCAGCGCCGCTATGGCGATGAGCTCGGTCAGCGTCGTCACCAACGCCCTGCGGCTGCGCCGCTTCCGGGCGCCGGAGACGGCGTACGAGATCACCCATCGCACCCTCGGCGCTCGAGTCGGCCAGTCGGCCTACCTCGTCGGCATCGCCGTCGTGGCTCTCGCGCTCGGCACCGGTTTCACCTGGCTGAGCCGCACCGACCAGGCCGAGCGCGGCATGAACGGCGTGCTCGCGTGGTCGGAGGGCATGGGCATGCCCATGAGGCCGGCGATGAGCGTGATGGAGGAGACGGAGGTCCTACCGGTCAGCACCGAGGACGCCGGTCTCGAGGTCACCCTCGACACGCCCGGATTCATCCACGCGGGCCGCCCAACGCGGATCGTGCTGGCGGTGCGCGACGCCGAGACCGGAGCCCTGGTGGACGACCTGACCCGCACCCACCAGGTGTGGATGCACCTGATCGTCACCCGCGCCGACCTCGGCACCTTCGCCCACCTCCATCCCGAGCCCACCGGGACCCCGGGCGAGTACGCCGTCGTCGCGACGTTCCCCACCGGCGGGCGGTACACGCTGCACACCGAGTTCCGGCAGCAGGGACAGATGGCCGACGTACTCGACCGGCAGGTCGTGCACGTGACCGGCCCGCGAGCGGGCTCCACCGACGTGCCCGCCTCCCATGTGCCGGCCACGGATGTACGCGAGTACGCCGGCCACGGCATCCGGATCGCCCTCACCGGCGACGCCCAGGTCGGCGGCGAGAGCGACTTCACGCTGACGCTCACCCACGACTCCGGGGCTCCCGTCGAGGACCTCCAGCCCTACCTGGGTGCCGCCGGTCACGTCGTGGTGATGCGCGCCGACGGGTCCACGTTCGCCCACCGGCACGCCGAGACGTTCGACGACCGCGGCCGGCCGGTGCCGGCGCTGCCGGGCACGACGTTCGGGCCGGAGCTCGACCTGCACGTGCGGTTCGACCGACCCGGCGCCTACCGCCTGTGGGCGCAGTTCGAGCTCGCCGACGGCACCGTGGTGACCGCGCCGTACGTCGTGCACGCGACCACGGTGCGGGCCCAGTGAGAGGGGCCCAGTGAGAGGGGCCCAGTGAGAGGGGCCGGCGAGAGGGGCCGGCGAGAGGATCCGGGGTGGCGGGCGCCCTGGGTCAGGCGAGGGCCGTCCGGGCGAGCTCGCCGCGGGAGGCGACACCGGTCTTGGCGAACACGTTGCGCAGGTGGAAGTCGACGGTGCGCGGGCTGAGGAACAGCTGCGCGGCGACATCCTTGTTGGACAGGCCCTGGGTGACCAGCTGGGCGACCTGCCGCTCCTGCGGGGTCAGCGTGGCGTCGCCCGGCTCGTCGCGCTTGCGGACGGTCTCTCCGGAGGCCCGCAGCTCCTGGGACGCCCGGTCGGCCCAGGGCTGCGCCCGCAGGTCGACGAAGGTCTCCAGCGCCGATCGGAGGTAGGTACGGGCGTCGACCCGCCGGCGGGAGCGCCGCAGGAACTCGCCGTAGGCGAGCTGGGTCCGGGCCCGGTCGAACGGCCGGCGACCCTCCTCGTGGAGCTCGAGTGCCCGGCGGAAGTGGGCCTCTGCGTCGCCCGGGTCGGTGTCTTCAGGGTCCGCACCGGCAGCGGCGAGCAGGGCCCGGCCGTGCTCAGCGATCGCCGCCGCCCAGGGCTGGCCGGTGGCCTCGGCGAAGCCGGCGAGGTCCTCGATCCACAGGCGGGCCGCCTCGGGCTGGTCGGCGCGCAGCGCGGTCTCGATGCGGTCCATCCCGGCGAGCCGCTTCGGTACGTCGTGCGACATCTTGGCCAGCTGGTGGAAGGCCGAGGCGGGCCGGTCGGCCTGCCGCACTCCGGACGCCCAGTGCACGACGTCGCGCAGGAGCACCCCGAGGATCCCGGTGGCGGTGCTGCTGGTGGCCGCGTCGAGCCGCGGGGCGAGCTCGTCGAAGGCGTCCTCGCCGCGCAGGGCCGCCAGGAGCAGCAGGAACGCCCGCGGCGCGTCGACCAGGACCCCGTGCCCGGTCTCCTGGGCGAGCGTGAAGGCCTCGCTGGCGTGTGCGGCCGCGTCGGCCCACCTCCCGGCCGCGAGGTCGACCACCGGGAGGCGGGTCACGGCGTACAGCGCCATCACGACCGCCCCTGAGCTGCGTGCGTCGGTGAGCAGTCGGTCCAAGAAGGCCTCCGACCGCGCGTAGTCGCCGACGTGGAACGCCGCGATGCTGAGGTTGGGCAGGAGCTCGTAGTCGCCCGGGACCTCGTCGTGGATGGTGAATGCCCGACCGAAGCTGCCGACCGCCAGGTCCCACTCGGCGGCCACGACGTGGGTGAGCCCGAGCAGCATCTGGGCGTAGCAACGCTCCCGGGGCGAGGCCGTCCCGGGGGGCGGCGGAGCCACGGAAAGCGCGTCGATGCCGACCCCGGAGTCGCCGCCCCAGGCGGAGATCGCCACCGCCTCGGCCCCGATCTCCCGAGCCCGCACCGGGTCGTGCGGAGCCACGGCGGCGGCCGCCTCGAGCAGCATCCGGTGGGCCAGCGACACCGAGCCAGTGTTCCACTCGATCCGGCCTCGGAGCCGCCAGGCGTCCGCTCGCAGAAGAGGGTCCTCGGTCGCCCGGACAGCACGGTCGACCAGGTCGAGGGCACGGTCGGGATGCGCCGAGACCCACGCCGTACGCCCCGCCGCGAACAGGCGTTGTGCTGTCGCCTCGGGGTCGCCGCTGAGCTCGGCCGCGCGCTGGTACGCCGCCGAGGCGGCCTCGTGCCCGCCCCGCTGCTCGGCCCGGGCGGCGGCCTCGTCGAGAGCCGCGACGATGGTCTGGTCGGGCTCGTCGACCGACGCTGCGAGATGCCAGGCGCGGCGATCGGTGTCCTCGGGGCTCGTCAGCACCTGCGCGAGGGCGGCATGGGCGGCCTGCCGCTCGACCCGGCTCGCGGCGGCGTACACGGCCGACCGGACGAGCGGGTGGCGCATCACCAGCCCCTGCCCCTCGACCCGTACCAGTCCGGATGCCTCCGCCTCGACGAGGGCCTCGCGCCCGGCGCCGAGCGACGCCGCAGCCGCGGTGACGACCACGACGCTCGTCGAGTCGTCGGCCGCAGCCACCAGCAGCAGCCGCTGGGCCCCGCCGGACAGCCGGCGTCCGCGGTCGAGGAACGCGCGCTCGACGGCGTCGGTCACCGGCAGCCGGTGAGGCAACGCCGCCCGGCCGGTCAGCTGGTCGGGAGCCAGCAGCTGGGGAAGCTCGGTGAGGGCCAGCGGGTTGCCGCCCGTGCTCGCCAACAGCTCGGCCCCGACCTCGGCACTGACCGGCGTCCCGGTCCGGGCGCTGAGCAGCTCGGTCACGGCCGTCAGGTCGAGTCCCGCCAGCCGCATCGTCGGCAGGTCGCCGGCCTCGAACGTGCGCGCCTCGCCCTCGCGGGCGCCGAACAGCGTCGCCACCGGCTCGACCTCGAGCCGACGCGCCACGAAGAGCAAGGCTGCGGCCGACGCGTCGTCGAGCCAGTGCGCATCGTCGACCATGGCCAGCACGGGTCCGTCCTGCGCGGCTTCGGTCAGCAGGCCGAGCGCGGCGAGGAAGACCAGGAACCGGTCGGTGTCACCGGACTCCTCGCCGAACGCCACCCGCAACGCCTGAGCCTGCGGCGCCGCCAGCTCGCCGACCCGCGACCTCAACGGTCGCAGCAGGCGGTGCAGGGCCGCGAACGCCAGCGGTGCCTCCGACTCGATCCCCTGGGTCCGGAGCACCGTCATGCCGTGCTCCGCCTCGGCGACCGACGCGGACTGCGCGAGCAGGGCCGACTTGCCCGCGCCCGGGTCGCCGGCCACCACGAGCGCTCCCCCCTGTCCCTGCGCGGCAGCGGTCAGCAGCGCGCCGATGCGCGCCTCCTCACGCCCCCGCCCGTGCAACATCCGACGATGCTAGAGCCCCTTGGTGCCGGTGCCCACGTCCTGAGGATTTGAGGTCCGCACGACCATCCTCGACACTCCTGAACCGTAGAGTCGGAGACCATGACCGCCTCCACGCCGGGCTGGACCACTCGGCCCACGGACTGAGGTCGCAACGAACGGGGAGACCAACCATGCGCATGAACGTCGTCATCGGGGCCGTCGCCCTCGGCCTCGCCACCACCGTGCTCACCGCCTGTGGCGGCAGCAACAGCAGCGCGAGCTCGTCCGGGAGCTACTGCGACGAGTTGAAGGCCGACAAGACGTACTTCGAGGCACTGAGCGGGTCCAACGCCGACATCGGCAAGCTGGACACGGTCTTCGAGAAGGTCCACACCCTGGCCGACAAGGCACCCAGCAACGTCTCCGCCGACTGGAAGACCCTCGACAACGCGATCACCACTCTGGAGGACGCCCTCAAGGCCGCCGGCATCAAGCCCAGCGACCTGGCGCAGATGCAGAGCGGCAAGCTGCCTCCCGGCGTCGACCCGGCGAAGCTCCAGGCCATCATCCCGCAGATCCAGGCCATGAACAGCAGCGAGGTCAGCGATGCGGCGGACAAGATCGCAGCCGACGCGAAGAAGTCCTGCGGCGTGGATCTGACCTCGAACTGACACGGCGCTCCGGCCGGCCCACGTTGAGTCGGCTGGCGATCGGTCGCCGGCCTAGGTCCGCCGGTGGAACCGGTAGTCGCCGTCGCCCAGCCGGCGCGCGTCGTACCGCGGGTCGTGTGCACGGTGGTGGTGCCACGAACAGAGCAGGACGCCGTCGGCCAGGTCCGTCCGGCCGCCCCGGATCCAGGGGTTGGTGGCGTGGTGGGCCTCGCACCACGCCGCCGGGACCGTGCACCCCTCGGCCCGACAGCGCCGGTCGCGCACCGCCATCGCCTTGCGCTGGTACGACGAGAACAGTCGATAGGCCCGCCCGAGGTCCAACGGCACCGAGGCGCCGCCGAGGACGACCGGGATGATGGACGCGGTGCAGGCGAGTCGCCGTGCCTGGCCGGCGCTGATCGGCTCCTCGCCGACCATGCCCACTCCGGCCAGCCGCGACCGCAGGGTCTCCAGGTCGATGGTCACCAGCACGGTGGTCGCGTCTCCGCCGTGCAGCGGCATCCGGTCGGGGTCGACGGACTCGAGGAACGCCCCGAAGGCCTGCCCCAACCGGCGGCGCGGCGGCACCTGATCACCCTCAACGATGCCGCGGTGGCGCGGTGAGGTGTAGGCGTCGAGGTACGTGCGCAGCCGATCGGCCACCTCTTCGGCGAGTCGCCCGCTGATCCGGGTGGTGCCGTCGCCCAGGCGGCGCAAGGACAGACTCGTGACCGACGCCGCCCGGCGCTCCTCGCGCTCCAGCGCCCTGCCCTCGGCCTCATCGCACAGGTCGGGTGCGGCGACCTCGAGGATCCGTCGGCCGAGCCGCCGCAGGTGCCGCGGCGCGTACTGCTCGGCGTACCCGATCAGCGCCTCCTCCGCCTTCGCGACGGCCTCGGCACCCACCTCCTTCTCGGGCAGGTCCTCGAGGGCGTGCACGATCACCGATGCCTGGGCGAGGTTGACCGAACCGTCGGTGACCGCGGCCGCCAGCCGCGTCCACCGCCGCTCCAGCGACCGCGCCAGCGCCAGCTCACGGACCCGCTCCCGCGGGTCGGTGCGGGACTCGACGGCGAGCCAGGTCGCGGCGCTGTGGTCAGCGGTCGTCTCGGCCACGTCCTCCGCTCCGGCCATCACCCGCATGCGCAGGCCGGCGAGGCGGGACTCCAGCCCGTCCAGACGCCGCAACGCCTCCGCCTTCTCACCCACCCGCATGAAGGTGGGATCGACGCCGGCGACGTCCTTCAACGCGACGTCGATCGCATCGGCACATGCCAGCACCGGGTGCACTGCTGGTGACTGTTGATCCACCGGGGCCTCCCGACATCGACAACGGACTCAGATCTCACGTGTCGATGGCAGCGCGCCCTGTGAGGGGGCGGATCCCCGAGAGTTCCGGGATCCCGCCGAGGCCCCAGCTATCAGTATCACCTCGGCGTACCACTATTAGAACACATGTTCGAATGAACTGCAACCCCGATGCCGAGAGTCTTCCGAGCCGCGCCGGAGTCAGCCCTCGATCCCGAGCTCCCTACGCAGCCCGTCGACGTCCATGTCGAACGGCGTGGGCGAGCGCCTCTGCTGCCACTCGAAGTCGTCCAGCAGCGCGATCAGGTCCTCACGCCGCGACGACCGAGCGGCCTGGCGCGGCGTCTCACCACCGAGTACCGGGATCGAGTCGTCGAGCCACCGATCCTGGTACCGGCGTGCCATGGCCGCGAAGTCCTCGGGCCTCAGCTGGGGCTGGTCCGCCTCCGCAGCGTCCGGATCGTCGGATGCCCGGTCCGCCAGCGCATCCAAGGGCTCCATGGACTCGTCGACCAACCGGGCCTGCGGGTCCACCTCGAGCAGGATGGCCTGCAGCGCCCGGAGCCGCTCCACCGCGTTCGTCTCCAGCACCAGCCGCCCGGCCCTGCGACTCACCGTGCCGAGGACCGTGTCGTCCTCCGACAGCCGGTGCAGGGTCGTCAGCTCGGGATCGTCGTCGAGCCGCCCGGCCATCAGGCCCCAGGTCTGGTCGAGGGCGGGTACGTCGTACCGCGCGGTGCAGAACACCATCTCCTCTCCTCCTGTCGTCTGCACGATCGGGCGGACCGGCACGAACACCGCGGCCGCCAGCTCCCGCGGCGCACCGCCGGCGCGCAGGAGCTCGAGCAGGCGAGCCCGAGACGTGCGAGGCACCAA
This sequence comes from Nocardioides sp., assembly GCA_025924815.1. Classification (GTDB taxonomy): domain Bacteria; phylum Actinomycetota; class Actinomycetes; order Propionibacteriales; family Nocardioidaceae; genus Nocardioides. Next base: position 4,538 of record JAICHQ010000034.1, on the reverse strand, counting down.
GGCCGGAGATGTCTGGAGTCGCAGCGTCCTCGACCCGTCGTCCAACGGCCGTCCGAGGAGTACGTCGCGCGGCTCGACCTCGCGGGAAAGCCGCCGGTCCGCGATCTCGAGCTCCTCGCGGGTGAGGAGGTCGGTCGCCACGATCCCGCGCATCGGCAGTACGCGACGTACCTCGAGCAGCCGCATCGGCCGCCCTTCCCACGACTGGGCGAGCGCCAGCTCGTCGGCCGGGAGCAGTTCGCCCATCACCGTGAGGAACTTCGCCAGCAGGCCGCCGTCGACGATCGCGAAGTCGTGGACCATGGGGTTGCCGAGCGCCTGCCGGGCCGCCTCGCTGCTGCCGGGCTCCGCCCCGGCCAGCACGCCGCCCCAGTGGAGCAGGTCGGCGCGCTGCGGCGACCGCTGGGCGAACATGCAGAGCTTGGTCCACAGCCACCTCGCCCGCTGCTCCAACGGGTGGACGGCGGTCCGCCCGTGGCACACCTTGTACTTCTTGCCGGAGCCGCAGGGGCACGGCCGGTTGCGTCCGGGGCCGTCGGCCGGTGGGTGCAGGAAGGGCTCCAGCGCCTTCAGCTCGTCGGAGTCGGGCGGCAGGCCGCCGCGGCGGTAGAGCCGGTCGGCCTCGAGCGCCTCACCTGCGATGGCGTGCAGGTCGGCGAGGTCGACGAGAGCCTCCCTGTTGTCCGGATCGGCCTCGAGGGCCGACTCCAGCAGGGCCCGGTACGACGGCATGTCACCGCGGGCCTCGGCGACGCTGGCTCGCAGCAGACGGGGTACGGCGAGCAGTCGTCCGGGCGTTCGGTCGGACGCAGCGACCGCGTCCTCCATCGCTCCCAGGAAGGCACCCAGCGACGGCTCGGCGATCACGTCCGGCGCCACGAACCCCAGCAGCTCCTGCACATCCAGGCCCTCGGCAAGATCCGCCAGGTCCTCGCCCGAGGGCGCCTCGTGGGCCTGGCGCCACTGGGCGATGGCCGCGGTCCACCGGGTCCAGACCTCACGCTGAGCCTCGGTGAACCATGACGGCGCCTGCTCCGGCGGCACACCCTCCTCGCTCACCCGGTCAACGCTACGACGCGAGCACACGGCCTACGTCGTGCTGTTGTGGACGGGCGGCCTGGTCCACCGCGAGGTCGCTCTCATCTACTCGGTCAAGAGGTCGAGCCGGAGGTAGGTGATGGCCGGACGCTAGGTACGCCGAGGGGTCCCCGCGTCGTCGCGAAGTCGCTCCCCGGCGGTCGAGCCGGCATCCTTCGGTGGCCGAGCCGGCCGAGCCCCTGGGCGAGGCCGTGTCGAAACCCCGGCGACGGTGCCTACGGTCCCGAGGTCTCGACACCACTCGCTCACGAGTACGACGCGCAGGTCGCCACCCCGCTCGAACGCCACGCCCGCCGCCCCCACCTGATCCGCTGCTGCGAGCGACATCGCCCAACAGGGCCGGCTGAGCTGCCTCAGCGAGCGCCGAGTGACCGCCAGTACGCGTTCAGGGCGCCGTTCGTCTTGACGAACCACACGATGATTCCGACGAAGAAGAACCATCCGAGCAGAAGTGCCCAGAGCCCCGTCAGAGCGGAGGCCGGCGGCTTCAGGCCGCGGCGCTCGTACAGGTGACCTACCTCGTTGGAGCTCAGGAACGGCATCAGGATGCTGACGAAGATGCCCAGCACCAGCGCGACGCCGCCGCCCAGACCAGCGCCCGTGTGCCGCCTCATCTCGTCGTGAGTCTTGAAGTACCAGACCCACCCGTAGATGCCGAGCGTCACGATCATCAGCAGGAAGCACGTCCCAGTGTCGCGGGATGTCGACATACCAGGGTACGCACTCGTCGGCGGCGGCTTCTCGACGAATATGTCGAGCTGAGAGTCAGTGAAGTCTGGATGATCTGGGGTGTAGCCAACGGTGTGACCGACGAAGCCGAGTTGCCGGCTCGCGCGTTGTCATACCGAGCGCGTGACAACGACGTCGATCCAGATCCAACCATTGGCTGCGTCATTCTTCGCAACCTCTTCTTCGCGGAGCGGGGCCACGAACTGCCGGAGCCCCGGGTTGGGCAAGGAACAACGTGATCTATACGGGCTACAACCTGGAACGGTCCGATCTGCGGCCGGACACCGAATACGTGCAGCATGCTTTGCTGCACTTCAACACGACGCCCGCGTTGATCTGGCCTGGGAACCTGACCTTCGCGGCGTCGCCCTCGATTGGCAAGGTCCCCGGTGCGGTCCCCCCACGCTTGTCAGACGCCGGATGGGTCAGGGTCGCTTCAAATCAGCTGTTGGCGCCGCGTACAGGCACCGGTGCGCAGTCACTGGTAGCGCGACCTATCCAAGCCTCGAGGCAGCACACATTCGGCCCTTCGCAGATGGTGGCGAGCACGCAGTCTCGAATGGGCTCTTGCTTCGGACGGACGTGCATCGCCTCTACGACCGTTGGGCACCACCCCGCGGGGCGCTGCCTCCTGGAGCGGTGGACCGTTGCATCCTGCGTTCTGGGGACTGGGCACCGATTCGGCATTACGGTCTGGCTTTGTGCAGGAAGCTTCGGGCCCCGGTGAGAAGCGGATGCGCTTGCGCTACGCGGGCGTCTGCCGGTTGTGTGGGACGTCCCTGCCGGCGAAAGCCGAGGCCATCTACGAGCGAACGACCAAGACCGTCCGGTGCCTCGAACACGACAAGGACGGCGTCTCGACCGGACAGGGACTCGAACCCGATGAGGCGTCGGTCGCCCCGTCCTCTCATGACGTCGATGTAGGGACGCCCGGCGCCTCAGCTAGACGCGAGTTCGAGCGCTTGGCCAAGCGCCGTGAGGAGCGGATCCGCGCTGCTCATCCGAGGCTCGGCGGGCTGATCCACGCCGTGAGCGACGACCCCCAGTCGACCACCGCATGGGCCGTCGGTGCGGTCGGTGAGGAACGGCTCGGGCGACGGCTCAACGATCTCGCAACTGATTCCCTCCGGGTGCTCCACGATCGGCGCATCCCAGGCACCCGCGCCAACATCGACCACATCGCCGTGACCTCCACCGGCGTCTATGTGATCGACGCCAAGAAGTACCGCGGTCGTCCGCACCTCAAAGTCGAAGGCGGCATCCTGCGCCCCCGCGTCGAGAAGCTCCTTGTCGGAAGCCGGGACTGCAGTCGTCTGGTCGAGGGCGTCAACCACCAGGTCGATGTCGTGCGTAATCTCCAGTACGACGTACCTCTCCACGGTGTGTTGTGCTTCGTGGAAGCCGACTGGCCGCTGTTCGGTGGCTCCTTCAACACGCGGGGTGTCCAAGTCTTGGCGCCAAGGAAGCTCTACTCCCAACTGACGACAGCCGGGCCACTCGACATCGGTCGCGTCGCAACCCTTCATCAGCAACTGGCTGCCGAACTCCCTTACGCATGAAGCCCACGAGCGCGACAGACCCGGCTGTAGTGACGCATCGAGAACCGGGCAGGCGGCGAGACTTCCACCGGGCCGATCAGCCAGGTGCGGTCACGTGTCGGATGCCCCGGGCAGGCGCTGTTTCCGACCCCAGGTCGCGAGCGGACTTTCGACCCCGCGGTTCGAACTTGAGACGCAGAGACTGGCCCGGCAACCTGTTGCGGGTGCGGCCGATCGTCGAATCTCAGTAGATCACGATATTGAAGTCTCCGTCGGCCGCAGTCGTGGTTCCGGGCTGGTAGACATGGATTTGGATCTGAGAGGCGGTCGGACACGGGGCGGTGTTACCCCAGTTGTTCCCGAGGCCGTAGATCTCGATGTCGTGGTGGAATGCGTTCGGCTCGTAGGCACTGTTGGCGAGGGCGATCGACGGCGTGAACCCGAGGCCCTCGATGCAGTACACGCCGGTGGCGGGGTGGGTGACGTTGTCCACGGTCAGGTTGTGGGAGCCGGTGACCGAGGTCCCTGGCCACCAGATGGTGCCATAGGCCCGAGCCGCGGCGACGTTGCTGCCGAGCTTGGCTTGGCTCACGGCGCCGTTGCGGAGCTTCGGCATCGTGACAGCTCTGCTGTGCAGATCGGAGGTGTGCACATTGCCCTTGGCGATGTGGCGGGACTTGATGGCGTTGTCCTTGATCTGGGCAGAGCCGATCACGGTGGCGGCGTAGGCGCCACCCGTGGACATGGCCAGGCCCAGGGCCAGGGTGGCGGTGACGTTCGCGTAGCTCAACCGAGGTCGGCCTAGATGTGGCAGACGCATAGCAACTCTCCCTCTCGATGTGGCGCCACGTCGGCGTCGCATGGCGGGAAACGTACTCCGCTCTGCTGGACGCGTGAAGGTGCCAGCACCCCGGGTCTGGCGAGCGCCTGCCAACCTACCCGGGATACGACCGAGCGGCTCCCCGGTCGCGACGAGAATGAAAGTCGGCCCGACCGCACCTCGGCGGTGAGCTAGCCGTGCGTGGGCGTAAACCGGCGGTTTGACGCATCCGTCGGCGGCATGAGCGGAACGCTATGCCGTCCATGTCAACGGCATGAGCGTGCGGATCGCCTTTGGGTCGCTGCTCACGCCGAGCCCCAGCTTGTGGCTTCTAACGGCGGGGGGCGAGTGGT
>JAICHQ010000033.1 GCA_025924815.1 Nocardioides sp. | reverse complement strand
TCCTGACCAACATCGACATGCAGTCGGGCTCGCCGACGTTCGGTACGCCGGAGTCCGGGCTCGGCCTGCTGTGCACCGGACAGATCGCGCGCCACTTCAACCTGCCGTTCCGCACCGGTGGCGGGCTGACCTCCTCGCAGGTCCCCGACGCGCAGGCGGGCTATGAGGCCCTGATGACCCTGCTGCCGACGTTCCTCGCCGGGGCCAACTGGGTGATGCACTCCGCGGGCTGGCTCGAGGGCGGCCTGGTCGCCGGCTTCGAGAAGTTCGTCATCGACGTCGAGCTCGTGCAGATGCTCCAGCACGAGTTCACGCCGTTGGAGATCGACGAGGCGTCGATGGCCTTCGACGCCCACCAGGAGGTCGGCCACGGCGGACACTTCCTCGGCGCGCAGCACACCATGGAGCGCTTCCGCACCTGCTTCTACCGACCCATGCTCTCCTCGTCGGAGAACTACGAGCGGTGGATGCGCAACGGCGCCAAGGACACCGCGGCCCGGGCCGGCGAGCTCTACCAGAAGAAGCTCGAGGAGTACCAACCGCCGCCGATCGACGACGCGGTGCGCCAGGAGCTCGCGGAGTACGTGACCCGTCGCCGCGCCGAGCTGGGGGACTGACACCTCGATGACCACCGCCACCGTCGAGGCCATGGGCGACTATGTCCTCACCCTGTCCTGCATCGACCAGCCGGGCATCGTCCACGCCGTCACCACGTTCCTGATCGAGAACGACGGCAACATCCGGGAGAGCCAGCAGTTCGGCGACCGCGAGAGCGGCCGGTTCTTCATGCGGATCGACTTCGAGACCGCCCAGGCGACCGATGCGGCGCGGCTGCGCGAAGCGTTCATCTCCACCGCGGAGCGGTTCGACATGAGCTACGAGCTGTGGGCCGCCCAGGCGCCGTACCGCACGCTGATCCTGGTCTCCAAGCAGCTGCACTGCCTCAACGACCTGCTGTTCCGCACCACGACGGGCGACCTGCAGATCGAGGTTCCCCTCGTGATCTCCAACCACCGGGACGCCGAGCCGCTGGTGCGCTCGCACGGCCTCGACTTCCTGCACGTCCCCGTCACCCCGGACACCAAGGCCGAGGCCGAGGCCGAGCTCATGCGCAAGGTCGACGAGCTCGGCATCCACCTGGTGGTGCTGGCCCGCTACATGCAGATCCTGTCCGACGACCTCTGCCGTCAGCTGAGCGGGCGCGCGATCAACATCCACCACTCGTTCCTGCCCAGCTTCAAGGGAGCCAAGCCCTACCACCAGGCACACGATCGCGGTGTGAAGCTGGTCGGGGCGACGGCCCACTACGTGACCGGGGACCTCGACGAGGGCCCGATCATCGAGCAGGACGTCACCCGGGTCGACCACACCCTCAGCGCCGACCAGCTGGTCACGGCCGGTCGCGACGTGGAGGCGCTGGTCCTGTCCCGGGCGGTGCGGTGGCACTCCCAGACCCGGGTGCTGTCCAACGGGGGACGGACGGTCGTCTTCCGCTAGGTCGGTTGTTGCGTGTCGAGGGACAGGTCGCGCGATGCGCAACTGTGACCTAGGCTGCGCCCCATGTCCGCCGTCGAGAGCCCCCCGAACGGGGGGGCGCCGGTCCAGTCGGTCGACCGGGCGATCACGATCCTCGAGCTGCTGGCACGGGGCGGCGAGTCCAGTGTGACCGAGATCGCCGCCGGTCTGCAGGTCCACAAGTCGACGGCGTTCCGGCTCCTGGCCACGCTGGAGACGCACCGCCTCGTCGAGCAGGTCAACGACCGCGGACGGTACCGGCTCGGCGTCGGCAACCTGCGCCTGGCCGGAGCAACGACCGCCCGGCTGGACGTCGTCAGCGAAGCGCGCCCGGTCGCGCGCCAGCTCGCGGGCGACACCGGTGAGACGGTGAACATCACCGTCCGGTCCGAGGAGTCCGCGCTCTACCTCGACCAGGTGGCCGGCTCGTCGGCGCTGCAGTCCCACAACTGGGTGGGCCAGCGCATCCCGCTGCACGCCACCAGCAACGGCAAGGTCCTGCTCAGCGAGCTCTCCGACGAGGACTTCGCCGCGGCCCTGCCCGACCTGCCGCACTTCACCGCGGCCACCGTCACCTCGCGGAGCCGGTTGCGCGAGGAGCTGGCGGAGGTACGCCGCCTGGGCTACGCGCTCGCGATCGACGAGCTCGAGGCGGGTCTCACCGCGGCGGCGGCCCCGATCCGGAGCGCGCACGGCGACATCATCGCCTCCATGAGCATCTCCGGACCGACCTTCCGGCTCACCCGAGAGCGCCTGGACGAGGTCGTGCCCGTCATGGTCGCCGCGGCGCTCGAGGTCTCGCACCGGCTCGGCTGGGGTCGACGCAGCTGAGCCGCGACGCGGTGGGTTTCTGGGCCCTGCCCTTGACGTGTGGCCCAGGTCACCTATCCTCCCGTTTAAGAGATCGTTGCGGCATGAGCATCGAGTTGCAGATCACGCAACTCGTGTCGGCTGCGAGGAGGGGAATGGGCGACGTCGATGCCTGAGCTGTACGTGGACGGGGCGTGGACCGCTGCCGCGGCCGGCGGACGCCGGTCGATCCACTGCCCCGCCGACGGGACGCTCGTCGCCGAGGTCGACGAGGCCACCGCTGCCGACACCGACCTCGCGATCGCCGCGGCGTACCGCGCCTTCCACGAGGGGCCCTGGCCGGAGACGTCGGCCCGCGAGCGTGGTGACCTGCTGCTGCGCGTCGCCGACCTGCTCGAACGCGACGCCGAGGAGGTCGCTCTTGCCGAGTCCCGTGACACCGGGAAGCGACTCGTCGAGGGCCGGTACGATTTGGCCGACGTCGTCTCGGTGTTCCGCTACTACGGCCATGTGGCGGCCGAGGACGCCGGGCGCGTCGTCGACACCGGCAACCCCGACGTCATCAGCCGGATCGTGCACGAGCCGGTCGGCGTCTGCGGCCTGATCGCCCCCTGGAACTACCCGCTGCTCCAGGCCTCGTGGAAGGTCGCGCCCTGCCTGGCTGCCGGCAACACGTTCGTCCTCAAGCCCAGCGAGCTCACGCCGCACACCTCGATCCTGATGATGCGCCTGCTCGAGGAGGCCGGCTTGCCCCCGGGCGTCGGCAACCTCGTGCTCGGCGCCGGACCGCAGGCGGGCGCTCCCCTCGGCACCGACCCTCGCGTCGACCTGGTCTCGTTCACCGGTGGGGTCCAGACGGGCCGCGCATTGATGGCGGCCGCGTCGGCCACCGTGAAGAAGGTCGCCCTCGAGCTCGGCGGCAAGAACCCCAACATCGTCTTCGCCGACGCCGACCTCGACGTCGCCCTCGACTACGCGCTGACTGCGGTCTTCCTGCACTCCGGCCAGGTCTGCTCGGCCGGCGCGCGACTCCTGGTCGAGGCATCGATCCACGACAGCTTCGTCGACCGGCTCGTCGAGCGCGCGCAGCTGATCCGTCTCGGCGGTCCGCACGACGACAAGGCCGAGACCGGTGCCCTGATCAGCGCCGCCCACCGCGAGAAGGTCGCGGCGTACGTCGCCGCCGGCATCGCCGAGGGCGCCGTCCTGCGCTGCGGCGGATCGGCGCCCGACGACCCCGCGCTGGCCGACGGCTTCTACGACCTGCCGACCGTGCTGGACGGCGTGCGGAGCAGCATGAGCGTGGCCCAGGACGAGTCGTTCGGCCCGGTGCTCACCGTCGAGACCTTCGAGGGCGAGGACGAGGCGGTCACGATCGCCAACGACAGCATGTACGGCCTGGCCGGCGCGGTGTGGACCCAGGACGCCGGCAAGGCCCAGCGCGTCGCCGCCCGGCTGCGGATGGGCACCGTGTGGATCAACGACTACCACCCCTACGTCCCTCAGTCCGAGTGGGGCGGCTACAAGCAGTCCGGCTTCGGGCGCGAGCTCGGTGAGGCGGGGCTCGCCGAGTACCGGGAGACCAAGCACGTGTGGCACAACATCCGGCCCGCCGAGCAGCGGTGGTTCGACGGGGCATCCGAGACGGCGACGGACGGGTGATCGGATGACGGAGCGCTACGACGTCGTGATCGTGGGCGGTGGCTCGGCCGGTTGCGCGCTGGCCAACCGCCTCTCGGCAGACCCGGGCACCAGCGTGCTGGTGCTCGAGGCGGGGCGCTCGGACTTCCGGATGGATCCGTTCATCCACATGCCGGCGGCGCTCACCATCCCGATCGGCAACCGGCTCTACGACTGGAAGTACGAGTCGGACCCCGAGCCCCACATGAACAACCGACGCATCTACCACGCCCGCGGCAAGGTGCTCGGCGGCTCGAGCAGCATCAACGGGATGATCTTCCAGCGCGGCAACCCGATGGACTACCAGCGGTGGGGCTCCGAGCCGGGGATGGCGGAGTGGGACTACCTGCACTGTCTGCCCTACTTCAAGCGGATGGAGACCTGTCTCGCGGGCGCCGACGAGTGGCGCGGCGGCGACGGCCCGCTCGTGCTGGAGCGGGGCCCGGCGGAGAACCCACTCTTCGGGGCGTTCTTCCAGGCCGCCCAGGACGCCGGCTACCCCATGACCGACGACGTGAACGGCTACCGGCAGGAGGGGTTCGCGCGCTTCGACCGCAACCTCCACCGCGGACGGCGGCTCTCGGCCGCTCGCGCGTACCTGCATCCGGTGCTCCATCGCAAGAACCTCACCGTCCACACGCTGTCCTTCGTGACCGGCATCCGGTTCCGGGGCAAGCGCGCGGTGGGCGTCGACTACCGGCGCGGCGGCCGGCTGAGCCGGCAGGTCGACGCCGGCGAGATCATCCTGTGCGGCGGTGCCATCAACACCCCGCAGCTCCTGCAGCTGTCGGGGGTCGGCAACGCCGACGACCTCCGCCGGCTCGGCATCGACGTCGTCGCCGACGTCCCGGGGGTCGGGCAGAACCTCCAGGACCACCTCGAGGTCTACGTCCAGCACTCCTCGAAGCAACCGGTCTCGATCGCGCCGGGTCTGCGCTACCGCGCGCGCCCCAAGATCGGCTACGAGTGGCTGTTCCACCGCCGCGGCCTGGGCGCCACCAACCACTTCGAGGGCGGCGGCTTCGTCCGCAGCAACGACGAGGTCGACTACCCCAACCTGATGTTCCACTTCCTCCCGGTCGCCATCCGGTACGACGGGTCGGTGCCGGCCGAGGGCCACGGCTACCAGGTGCACATCGGCCCGATGTACGCCGACACCCGCGGCCACGTGAAGATCCGCTCGACCGACCCGCGCGAGCACCCCTCGATGCTGTTCAACTACCTGTCGACCCCCAACGACCGCAAGGAGTGGGTCGAGGCCATCCGCGTGGCGCGCACCATCCTCGCCCAGCCCGGCCTCGCGGCGTACAACGACGGCGAGATCTCGCCGGGGGCGGCCGTCGAGACCGACGAGGAGATCCTGGACTGGGTGCGCCGCGACGCCGAGACCGCGCTCCACCCGTCGTGCACGGCCAAGATGGGCACCGAGGCCGACGCCGTCGTCGATCCCTCCACGATGGGCGTCCACGGCCTCGAGGGCCTGCGCGTCGTCGACGCCTCGGTCTTTCCCTTCGTGACCAACGGCAACATCTACGCTCCGGTGATGATGGTTGCCGAGAAGTCCGCCGACCTGATCGCCGGCAACACACCGCTACCGGCCGCCGACGTGCCGTGGTACCGCTACCGCGACGGCAGCCCCCTCTACCCACCCGGCGACCAACGCAACCCGGAGGAACCATCATGAGCACGACTGCCGAACCCGCCGCGGCCGCACCGTCGAAGGCGCGGGCTGCGGACGGTGACGTCGCCGTCCGGGTCGACGGTCTGTGGAAGATCTTCGGGCCGCGCGCCGACAAGATCATGCAGACCGAGCAGGCCCACCTCTCCCGCAAGGAGCTGCAGGAGAAGACCGGACACGTCGTCGGCATCCGCGACGTCTCCTTCGACGTCGCCCCCGGCGAGGTCTTCGTGGTGATGGGCCTGTCGGGCTCGGGCAAGTCCACCCTCGTCCGGCTGCTCACCCGCCTGATCGAGCCGACCGCCGGCACCGTCGAGCTGTACGGCGACGACGTCACCGCGATGTCCGACCGGGCGCTGCTCGACACCCGCCGCAAGCGGGTCTCGATGGTCTTCCAGCACTTCGGCCTGCTCCCTCACCGCAAGGTCATCGACAACGTCGGCTTCGGGCTCGAGGTGCGCGGCGAGGGCAAGGGCCAGCGCCGCAACCGGGCGCAGGAGATGGTCGACCTGGTCGGCCTCTCCGGCTACGAGAACAACTTCCCCGACCAGCTCTCCGGCGGCATGCAGCAGCGTGTCGGCCTGGCCCGCGCGCTGGCCTCGGACCCCGACATCATGATGTTCGACGAGCCTTTCTCGGCCCTCGACCCGTTGATCCGCCGCGACATGCAGAACGAGGTCATCCGGCTGCACGAGGAGGTCGGCAAGACGATGGTCTTCATCACCCACGACCTCGCCGAGGCGCTCAAGCTGGGTGACCGGATCCTGATCATGCGCGACGGGGAGATCGTCCAGATCGGTACGCCGGACGAGGTGGTCGCGGTGCCGGCCGACGACTACGTCCGCGACTTCACCAGCGACGTCCCCAAGTCCCACGTGCTGACGCTGAAGTGGGTGATGCGTCCGGCCGAGGCCGGCGCGGTCCCGACCGACGGCCCGACGTTGCGGTCCGACCAGATCGTGCGCGACGCGGCCCGGGTCGTCCTCGACCACGACGGCCCCTGCCGGGTGGTCGACGGCGACAAGGTCGTCGGGGTCGTCGACGACCAGGACATCCTGCGCGTCGTGGTCGCCGAGGAGCGGGCGTGACCGCCGTCGACACCCTCGAGGCGCCGCCGCCGCCCGAGGCGTCCGCGCCCAAGGAGGAGCAGCCGTACGTCGACCCGCGCAAGCCACGGCGTACCGGGCTGAAGCTGCTCGGTGTCCTGATCGTCTGGCTGGTCCTGTTCTTCTCACTGAAGAACAAGATGACCAAGGCCATGGGCATCCAGGACACCACCGAGCTGCACCGCAAGCTCAACGATGCGCGCGACTGGGTCCAGCTCCACGGCGGGGACAACTGGTTCTTCGGCAGCGTGCTGGGCACGATCGGCGACTTCAGCAACTGGGTGGTCCAGCAGCTCCAGAAGCTGATCAGCATTCCGGCGTTCCCGCGGCCGACGCCCGAGATCGGCTGGCTGGGCGTGGTGGCGCTGGTGGCGTGGATCACCTACGTGCTGGCCGGGCTCCGCTCGACGATCCTGGTCACGATCTCGATGCTGCTGTTCGGCGTCTTCGGCCTGTGGCCCGACAGCATGGACCTGCTGATCGTCACCATCGTCTCTGTCGTCATCTGCATCATCATCGGGCTGCCGATCGGCATCGGGATGGCCCGTAACAAGACGACGTCGACGGTGATCACCCCGATCCTCGACATCATGCAGACGATGCCGCCGTTCTGCTACCTGGCGCCGATGGCTCTGTTCTTCGGCATCGGGCCGTCGGCCGCCGTCGTCCTGACGATCATCTACGCGCTGCCGCCGATCGTGCGGATCACCGAGCACGCGATCAAGTCGGTCTCCCCGACCACGATCGAGGCGGCCCGCTCGATGGGGCTGACGAAGATGCAGATGCTGCGTCAGGTACAGCTGCCGATGGCGCGCCGTACCATCGTGGTCGGCATCAACCAGTGCACGATGGCCGCCCTGTCGATGGCCACCATCGCGGCGCTGGTCAACGGCCCCGGTCTCGGCAAGCCGGTCGTCGCGGCCCTGCAGATCGAGAACGTCGGCGCGGCCTCCGTCGCCGGCCTCGCCATCGTGCTGATGGCGATCATGCTCGACCGCACCACCACCGCGGCCAGCGAGCGTGCCGCGAGCGGACAGAGCCAGGTCGCCTCGACCAGCGGCATGGGGGTGATGCTCGCGGGAGTCGCGCTCGAGCGGCTTCCCCGCTGGGCCACCGAGGAGGCCGGCCGGGGCCAGCACCTGCCGCGCCTGACCCGAAGCGGCCGGGCGCTCGTGATGGGCGTGCTGCTCATCCCCGTCGTGTTCTGCCTGTGGCTCTCGAGGCTCCAGCTCGACTACGCCATCTTCCCCAACGTCGACAACACCCCGGTGCTGAAGTGGATCAGCGGCGCCAACCTCACCAACGCGATCAACGACTTCACCAACTGGCTGATCGACCACATCGACACGTTCACGATCGGCCTCAAGAACGACGTCACCACCTGGCTGATCAACCCACTGCAGAACCTGCTGGCCGAGTCGCCCTGGTGGGTGATGGCGCTGGTGCTGCTCGCCGTGGCCTACGTGCTCGGCGGGTGGCGCCCGCTGATCCCGACCGTCATCTGCGAGGCGGTCATCTACGGCACGGGCCTGTGGAACGACGCCATGGTCACCCTCGCGATGACCCTGCTCGCCACCGCCCTGGTGATGCTGCTCGCCGTGTGGCTCGGGGTGACGATGGGGCGCAGCCGGCAGGCGGACGTGGTCATCCGGCCGGTCCTGGACGCCTTCCAGGTGATCCCGCCCTTCGTGTACCTGGTCCCGGCGCTGGCCCTGTTCCAGCCCAGCAGGTTCACCGCCATCGTCGCAGCCGTGGCGTACGCCTTCCCGATCGCCACCAAGCTGGTCGCCGACGGCATCCGGGGCGTGGCCCCGACGACGGTCGAGGCGGCCCGCGCCAGCGGGAGCACCCGCCGGCAGATGATCTTGAAGGTCCAGCTGCCGATGGCGCGTGAGTCGCTGGTGCTGGCCACCAACCAGGGCCTGCTCTACGTGCTGTCGATGGTCGTGATCGGCGGCATGGTCGGCGGCGGCAGCCTCGGCTACATCGTGGTCTCGGGCTTCAGCCAGCAACAGCTGTTCGGCAAGGGGCTGGCGGCCGGGGTCGCGATCGCGGCCCTCGGCGTGATGCTCGACCGGATCGCGCGGTACGCCGCGGCCCGGGCAGGGCGATGAGCTCCACCACCACACAAAGACTCCTCCGCGGCGGTCGCGGAGCGTGAGAAAGGGAAACAGCATCATGGGACGAGGATCAGCCCGTACGCGGCTGGTGGCTCTCGCGGCGGTCGTCGGCCTCGGCCTGACCGCCTGCGGCGGCGGAAACATCAGCGATACCAAGACCACGTCGGGAGGCACGAGCTGCGGCGACCTGCGCATCGCGGTCAACCCGTGGACCGGCTACGTGTCCAACGCGCACGTGATCGGCCAGATCGCCAAGGAGAAGCTCGGCTGCAACGTCACCTACCCCGACGTCAAGGAGGAGGTCGGCTGGCAGGGCATGGCGTCCGGTGACATCGACACCATCGTCGAGAACTGGGGTCACGCCGACCTGGTCAAGAAGTACATCGACGAGCAGAAGTCCGTGGAGGACGCCGGTCTGACCGGCAACGAGGGCCTCATCGGCTGGTTCGTGCCCCAGTGGATGGCGGACAAGTACCCCGACATCCTCGACTGGCACAACCTCAACAAGTACGCCTCGATGTTCAAGACCTCGGAGTCCGGTGGTCAGGGCCAGCTGCTCGACGGCGACCCCTCGTACGTCACCAACGACGAGGCGCTGGTCAAGAACCTGCACCTGAACTACAAGGTCGTGGTCGGCGGCAGCGAGGCTGCTCTGCTCACGAGCTTCAAGTCGGCGGAGAAGAACAAGACGCCGCTGCTGGCGTACTTCTACACCCCGCAGTGGTACGCCGAGGTCGACGGTGCTTCGACGCCGGGTGTGAAGGACCCGATCCAGATCGCCCACGTGAAGCTGCCCAAGTGGACGCCGGGATGTGACGACGACGCGGCCAAGGTCGCGTGTGACTACCCGCCGTACCACCTGAACAAGCTGATCTCGACGAAGTTCGCCGACTCCGGCTCGCCGGCGGTGGCGCTGATCAAGAACTTCAACTGGACCAACGAGGACCAGAACACGGTCTCCAGCTACATCGGCCAGGACGGCATGTCGCCCGACGACGCCGCTCAGAAGTGGATCGACGCCAACCCCGACAAGGTCGCGGCGTGGCTGAAGGGCACCGGGGTCTCCTGACCCGAGCCCGACCCGACGACGGAGCCCGCCACCGCACGGTGGCGGGCTCCGTGCGTCCGGCGGGCCGCGAGTGCTTTCATCCAGGTATGAGTGACACGCTGAGCGCCGCGACCGTGACCATCACCGGAGCCGGGGACGACGAGGTCGAGGCCTACCTCGCGCGGCCCGAGGGCGCGCAGGACGCCCCGTCCCGCGGCGGGGTGGTCGTGATCCACCACATGCCCGGGTACGACCGGGCGACCAAGGAGATGGTGCGCCGGTTCGCCGAGCTGGGGTACGACGCGATCTGCCCCAACCTCTACGTGCGTGAGGCGCCGGGGGCGGATCCCGACGACGCCGCTGCGGCGGCGCGCGCCCAGGGCGGCGTGCCCGACGACCGGCTCGTGGGCGATGTCGGTGGCGCCGCGGCGTACCTCCGGGCGCTGGGGACGAGCAACGGCAAGGTCGGCGTGATCGGGCACTGCTCGGGCGGCCGCCACGCCGTGCTGGCCGCGTGCCGGCTCGACCTCCAGGCCGCGGTGGACTGCTACGGCGCCTTCGTCACCGGCGAGGTGCCTCCCGAACGACCGATCACCAACCTCGTCGACCAGCTTCCGCACCTCTCGGCGCCCCTCCTCGGCCTCTTCGGGAACGAGGACACCCATCCGTCACCGGAGGAGGTCGACGAGCTCGAGCAGATCCTGCGCGACCAGGGGTCGGCGTACGAGTTCCACCGGTACGACGATGCGGGCCACGCGTTGTTCACCGTGGACCGCCCGTCGTACCGCGTCGCCGCCGCCAACGACGGCTGGGAGCGCATTGCCGCCTTCTTCGACACCCAGCTGGCCTGAGGAGGTCACCGTGTGCACCTACACCACCGAGACGGCCTCGATGGACGGCAGCGCGAAGGGGCCGGGCGGCGCCTGGTTCCACGTCACCGACGCGACCGTCTACTACGACCATCCGGTCCATGCGATGGCCGACCACACCCTCAACATCGACCTCGCGGACCCGAGCCGGGGGCCCGGCGCCCGGGTGGCACTGGAGCTCACCGCGTCGTCGGCCCGCGAGCTGGTCACCGCCATCGAGGCCGCTCTGGCCGCGGTACCGAGGGGCCTGCTGACCTGACCGCCGCGGCTGACTAGGTTGGTCACGATGAATGCCCCCGACGACTACTGCGAACTGTGTGAGCTGCCCAAGTCCCAGTGTGTGCACGGCCGGCCTCCGCCCCCTCCGGTGGCGAGGAAGACCGTCGCGGCGCCTCGGCCCGCGAAGCGCCCGTCCGCCCGGAAGCGCCCGGCCGCGGCTCCGGCGAAGGCGGTGATCCGGCGCTGGACGCCTCCGGAGGTGTTCAAGCCCCACATCATCACCGTGCTGGAGCAGGCCGGGGGCGAGCTCGAGGCCGACGACGTGTTCGTGGAGCTGCAGGGCCTGGTCGAGGACCGGCTGCTGCCGAAGGACACCGAGACGACGCCCGAAGGCGAGCTGCGCTGGCGCTACGCCGCCCGGCGCGCGCGGGTTGCCCTCATCGACGAGGGAGTGATGACCAAGTCGAGGCCGGGCATCTGGCAGCTCGCCCCACGCCACCAGCACCTGGGCTGACGCGGCTGTGAGCGACGCCGGGGAGGCGATCACCCGGGCGCACCGCGAGGAGTGGGCGCGGGTCGTCGCCGCGGTGGCCAGGCGCTACGGCGACCTCGACGTCGCGGAGGAAGCCGCGGCCGAAGCGTTCGCCACCGCGGTCGAACGGTGGCCCACCGACGGCGTACCCCCCAACCCCGGCGGTTGGCTGACCACCACCGCCCACCGGAAGGCCATCGACCGGATCCGGCGCGAGACCAAGCGGGACGACAAGCACCGGCAGGCGCAGCTGTTGTACGACGACCCCCCCGAGCCTGAGCGCCAGGGCGCCATCGGGGACGAGCGGCTCCGGCTGATCTTCACCTGCTGCCATCCGGCGCTGTCCATGGAGAGTCGCGTCGGGCTGACGCTGCGCATGGTCGGCGGTCTGACCGTGCCCGAGATCGCCCGCGCGTTCCTGGTGCAGGAGACCACCATGGGCCAGCGGATCACCCGCGCCAAGGCCAAGATCAAGGCGGCCCGCATCCCCTTCCGGGTACCTGCCGCCGAGGACCTGCCGGCCCGGGTCGCCGGGGTGCTCGCCGTGCTCTACCTGGTCTTCAACGAGGGCTATCTGGCCACCGGTCCCGAGACCGACCCGCTGCGACACGAGCTGACCGCCGAGGCGATCCGGCTCACGCGCCTGATCCGGGCACTGCTGCCGGACGACGGCGAGGTGGCGGGCCTGCTGGCGCTCATGCTCCTCACGGAGGCCCGCCGTACGGCGCGGGTGTCGGCGAACGGAGAGCTGGTGACGCTCGACGAGCAGGACCGCGACGCCTGGGACCCCGGGCTGATCGCGGAGGGGCAGCGGCTGGTGCACGAGCGGCTGTCCGCAGGCGACGCCCCGGGGCGCTACCAGATCCTGGCGGCGATCAACGCCGTGCACACCTCGGCCCGCGCCTTCGCCGACACCGACTGGTCGCAGGTGGTCGCCCTCTACGACCAGCTCTTCCGCCTCGACCCCTCGCCGATCGTCGCCCTCAACCGGCTCGTCGCGGTCGCGGAGATCGAGGGTCCGGAGCCGGCGCTGGCCGGCGTCGAGCGCCTGGAGGGTGCGTTGGCGGGCTACCACGCCTACCACGCGACCCGCGCAGACCTGCTACGGCGGCTGGGCCGGGGGCGGGAGGCGCGCACGGCGTACGACGCCGCCGTCGAGCTCGCGGGCAACACCGCCGAGACGGCCTATCTGATCCGCCGCCGCGATCAGTTGGGGTAGTCACCTGTCTAGACATGTACTAACATGTCTAGACATGGGTGCCGGCTATCAGCGAGTCGCGGCCGATCTCCGCGCCGCCGTGTCCGGCGGTGAGTGCCCCCCGGGGTCTCGCCTGCCGTCGGAGACCGAGCTCGCGCGTCGCTACGGCGTCGCCCGGGGCACGGTGCGGCAGGCCCTCGCGACGCTGGCCGCCGAGGGGCTGGTCTCGACCACCAAGGGTGCTCGCCGGCTGGTGCTCCAGCAGCCGCGGCTGCAGGCGTTCAACGAGCTGCGCAGCTTCTCGGAGTGGGCCCAGGCCATGGGCGAGACCCCCGGAGGACGCGTGGTGGCGCTCGTACGCCGCGAGGCGACGCCCATGGAGGCTGAGCAGCTGGACACCGGCCGGGTGTACCACCTGACCCGGGTCAGGCTCCTGTCCGGGCGTGCGGTGATGATCGAGCGCACGGCCTACCCTGACCGCATCGGCGCCCTGGTGGCCGGCATGGACGCCGACCACGAGTCGATCACCTCCCGGCTGCACGAGCTGGGCGTGCTCTTCGCCAACGCCGCCCACACCCTCAGCGCCGTCCTGGCGACCGCCGAGGACGCCCGGCTCCTCGGCATCCGGCCACGCGCACCGCTCCTGCGCGAGCTCCGGCGCAGTACCGACCCCGAGGGGGCACCCTTGGAGTGGTCCGAGGACCGCTACCTGGGCGAGGCCGTCGCCTTCACCGTCCACAACTCCGTCCACCAGAACACCCTGATCCGAGGACTCGCATGACCACGTCGCAGACGCTCCCGACCGCTCCCGCGCTCACCCAGCCGGCCGTCTGGCTCCGAGACAACTGTCCCTGCGTCGAGTGCCGCGACCCCCGCAACGGCCAGAAGCTCTTCAACATCACCGACCTGCCCGCCGACCTGGCCGTGACGGAGGTCAGGGGCACGACCGTGACGTTCAGCGACGGCCACGTCAGCCTCTTCGACCCGGCGTTCCTCTCCGCTCGGGAGGCACCCGACGACCGGAGCGAGGACGCGAAGCGGCTCTGGGCGACGACCGAGGTGCCCGAGCACGACTGGGCGCGCTTCCTCGCCGACCCCGAGCACCGTGCCGACTGCCTCGACGCCGTGCTGACGACCGGTTTCACCCTGCTCCGCGGCGTCCCCGTCACGCCCGGAGCGGTGCTGGACGTGGCTGCCGGCTTCGGGTTCGTCCGCGAGACCAACTACGGCAAGCTGTTCGACGTCCGCGTGGAGGCCACGCCGACCAACCTCGCCTTCACCGGGCTGGCGATCACGCCGCACACGGACAACCCCTACCGCGACCCGGTGCCGACCGTGCAGCTGCTGCACTGCCTTTCCAACGCCGTCGACGGCGGCGAGTCCGGGCTCGTCGACGGCTTCCACGCCGCGGCCCTGCTGCGCACCGAGGACGCCGACGCGTTCGCTGTTCTGACGCGCACCCCCGTCACCTTCCGGTACGCCGACGCCGGGGCCGAGCTGGTCACCAGCCGCCCGATGATCGGCCTCGACCCGACCGGCCGCATCCGGGAGGTGCGGTTCAACAACCGCTCGATGCAGGCGCTCCGACTGCCTCCGAAGGAGACCGCGGCCTTCTACGCGGCATACCGCCGCTTCGCCGAGATCCTGACGCGTCCCGAGCTGATGGTCACCTTCCGGCTCGGCCCGGGCGACTGCGTCGTCTTCGACAACACCCGCCTGCTGCACGCCCGCACCGGCTTCGCCGACACCGGCGACCGCCACCTGCAGGGCTGCTACGCCGACCTCGACGCGATCGCCAGCGGGCGCCGGGTGCTCCGCGGGCAGCTCGCCGCCACCCACCTGCGCGAGCTCTTCGCCGGGCCGGGCACCGCCGACTACCTGGGCGAGGACGTCACCCAGGCCCAACACATGCTCCAGGCCGCGGCCCTGGCCGAGAGCGACGACGCGTCACCGCAGCTGGTCGTCGCGGCTCTCCTGCACGACGTCGGGCACTTCACCGGCCCGCTGACCGGCGCCGACCTGATGGGCGGCACCGACAACCGGCACAGCCACGTCGCCGCCGACTGGCTCGCCCGCTGGTTCGGCCCCGCGGTCACCGAGCCGATCCGCCTGCACGTCGCGGCCAAGCGCTACCTGTGCGCCGTCGACCCGGCGTACGCCGACCTCCTCTCGCCCGCCTCGACGTACACCCTGGGGGTGCAGGGCGGACCGATGAGCGCCGAGGAGGTCGCCGCCTTCGAGGCCGAGCCGTACGCCGCCGACGCGGTCCGCCTGCGCCGGTGGGACGACGGTGCCAAGGACGCCTCCCGGTCGGTCCCCGGCTTCGACCACTACGAGAGCACGCTCGCCCTCCTCGCCCGCTCCGGCGGCCGCGCTCGCGGATAGGCCGCGCGACCCCTCAGCCGGCGTACAGACCGAACCCGTTGCCGTCGACGTCCGCCAGCGGCACCCTCACATCCGGGCCGGGCGTTCCGGACAGCCCTGTGGAAGGTTGTCGTATCGGCACGATGCCGTTCGTGGTGGAGACAGAGGCGGTCATCGGGACCGCCCTGAGCTCGAAGGAGAAGTCCGATGACGCACTACCTGATGGCCGTGCACGGCCCCACCGAGCGGGGCGAGCTCGGCGGCTACGCCTCGCGGGAGGAGATGGAGGAGGCGTTCGCGACGACCGGCGCCTTCAACGACCGGCTCAAGGCCGACGGCTACTGGGTCTTCGCCGGCGGTCTCGAGCCGGCGTCGACCTCGACCGTCGTCGATGGGCAGGGGCCGACGCCGGTGATGACCGACGGCCCCTACCTCGAGACCAAGGAGTCCCTCGGCGGCTTCTGGGTCGTCGACGCCCCCGACCTCGACGTCGCCCTCAGGCTCGCGGCCGAGGCCTCGAAGGCGTGCCGCGGGAAGGTCGAGGTCCGTCCCTTCGAGGGCCTGGCCTGAGCCGTCCCTGTGCACGGCGTACGCCGGCCGACGTGGTCAGGCGTCGAGCCTGCGGAACGCCTGGGTGACCAGCACCAGCTCACCGGTCTCGTCGGAGGCGTCCACGTCGACCAGCGCCGCGATGATCCAGTCGTGATGGCCGGCCGGGTCGTGGATGGTCTGGGTGACCGGCCACGACCGGCCGGTCCTCGTGATCCGCAGCAGCCCGGGGCCGCGCGCGTCGGCGTCGAGCAGCACCTCGTCGTGCTCGGCGTAGAAGGCCTCGATCCCGGCATCCCAGGCGGACCGGGTCATCACCACGTCACCCGGGGGATCGGACCGGTCCGCGGCCGCCCGTTCCAGCGCCAGCAGCCCGTCCAGGTCGTCTCGTGCCACCAGCTGCACCCGCCGGAACATCGCGTTGCGGATCATCACGCCGAACGCTCGCTCCTGCTGGGAGATCGGCCGCGGGTTGTGCGGCGGGCGGTGCTCGGCGAGCTCGACGGCGTGCCGGTGGACCGCGTCGGGGTCGGTGAGTGCCTCCCACTCGTCGAGCAGCGAGGAGTCGGTCTGGCGCACGGTCTCGCCCAGCCACTCCGACAGCTCCTCGAGCTCGGGCGTGCGGTGCTGTTCGGGCACCGTCTGGCGGATCGTCCGGTAGGCGTCGGTGAGGTAGCGCAGCACCAGGCCCTCGGAGCGGGCCAGCTGGTAGCGGGTCACGAAGTCGGTGAAGCTCATCCCCTGCTCGTACATCTCCCGGACCACCGACTTCGGTGAGAGCGCGTCCTCGGGCAGCCAGGGGTGGGTCTCGCGGTAGATCGCGTACGTCCCCTCCAGCAGCTCGCGCAGCGGCATCGGCCAGGTGATCTCGTCGAGAAGGGCCATCCGCTCCTCGTACTCGATCCCGTCGGCCTTCATCTCCGCGACCGCCACCCCGCGCGCGACGTACTGCTGCTGGGCCAGGATCTGCCTGGGCGCCTCGAGCACGGACTCCACGACCGAGAGCAGGTCCAGCGTGTAGTCCGGCGACTCGGGGTCGAGCACGTCGAACGCCGCCAGCGCGAAGTGCGACAGCGGCTGGTTGAGGGCGAAGTCGGCCGGCAGGTCGACCGTCAGCACGTAGCGCCGCCCGAACCGGTCCGGCTCGTCGAGCCGGGTGAGCACCCCCGAGCGCACCAGGCTGCGGGCCAACCGGAGCGCCCGGCGCGCCAGCCTGCGCTGGTTGCGGGGGCTCTCGTGGTTGTCGGTGAGCAGCCGGCGCAGCACCGGGAAGGCGTCCTCCTCCCGCGCGACGACGTTGATCAGCATCGCGTTGTCGACCTTCATCCGAGAGACGAGCTGCTCGGGGGTGCCCGCGACCAGCTTGTCGAAGGTCTCCTCCGACCAGACCACCTCGCCCTCGGGTGCCTTCTTGCGGCGGTAGCCGCGCTGCTTCCTCGGGTCGTCGCCGATCTTCTTCAGTGCGATCGCGTTGTCGATCACGTGCTCGGGAGCCTGGACGACGACGTACCCCAGGGTGTCGAAGCCGGCCCGGCCCGCGCGGCCGGCGATCTGCCGGAACTCTCGCGCGCGCAGGATCCGCTGCCGGGTGCCGTCGAACTTGGCGAGCCCGGTGAACAGCACCGTGCGGATCGGCACGTTGATGCCCACGCCGAGGGTGTCGGTGCCGCAGATGACGACCAGCAGCCCGGCCTGAGCGAGCTGTTCGACGAGCCGTCGGTAGCGCGGCAGCATGCCCGCGTGGTGGACGCCGACGCCGCGACGTACCAGCTTGTGCAGCGTCTTGCCGAAGCCCGCGCCGAACCGGAAGCCGACCAGCCGCGCGTTGATGGCCTCGCGAGCCTCCCGGGTGAGCTCGACCCCGGGCCGGGCCGCGAGCAGGGAGGAGGCGTGCTCGACGGCGGCCGCCTGCGTGAAGTGCACGACGTACACCGGGGCCTGCTGGCCGGCGATGAGCTCCGCGACGGTGTCGGCGACGTGCGTCATCGCCCAGGAGAAGGTCAGCGGCACCGGGCGCTCGGCATCGTCGACCACCGCTGTCGCGCGGCCGGTGCGCCGGGTCAGGTCGGCCGCCAGCTCGCTGACGTCCCCGAGCGTCGCCGACATCAGGACGAACTGGGCCCGGGTCAGCTCGAGCAGCGGGACCTGCCAGGCCCAGCCGCGATCGGGCTCGGCGTAGAAGTGGAACTCGTCCATGATCACCAGGCCGATGTCGGCACCCGGACCCTCGCGCAGCGCGATGTTCGCCAGCACCTCCGCGGTGCAGCAGATGATCGGTGCGTCGGAGTTGACCGAGGCGTCGCCGGTCAGCATGCCGACGTTCGCAGGCCCGAAGACCTCGCAGAGGGCGAAGAACTTCTCGTTGACCAGCGCCTTGATCGGAGCCGTGTAGAAGCTCACCCGATCGCCGGCCAGCGCCGCCGCGTGGGCGGCCATCGCCACCAGCGACTTCCCCGACCCGGTCGGCGTGGCCAGCACGACGTTGCTGCCGCCGAGCAGCTCGATGATCGCCTCGTCCTGGTGCGGGTACAGGCTCAGGCCCTGCCGGTCGACCCACGCGGTCAGCGCATCGTAGACGGCATCGGGGTTGTCGGTCCGGGGGACCCAACCCGCTGCGTCTGCCTGCACCCGTGACCCTTCCGAACTGCGCCGGTATCCCGGGCGCGTCGACGGGCCGACAGTACCGTCCACCCGGCCGGACGGCGCTGCGCCGGAGGATCTCAGCCGAGCTCGGCGCTGGGGTGGTAGCGCTGGACGCGGTGCAGCGTGTTCACGTCGGTGTGGTGCATCTCGGTACCGGTGGCGGCGAGCTTGAGCAGCAGGTCCGAGGTGTAGCTGAACGTGCCGTCGTCGTGGAAGGTGAAGGTGCTGGTGAAGTCCTTGATCTCCGCACGCTGCATCAGGTAGCGGTTCTGCAGGATGCCGTACGACGGGTCGCCGGGCTTGGCGTCGAAGTGGAGCACCCGATCCCGCGGCCCCGCGTCACTGCCCGCGAGGATCGCGATCCCACGACCGAACACCACGTTGCGTATGACCTGGCCGTTGGCCTTGTCCCACAGCAGGAAGCCGATCTCGTCGTGGAAGGGGTCCATGGCCTCCTCGCCGTGGCGCCAGGCGGTCATGTTGTAGGTCAGGCCCCACAGTGTCTGCTGCCCGTTCTCCTGGATCGGGATCGGCTTGAAGTTCGCCTGCTCGAAGTAGCCGGTCCGACCGGTCAGGTCGTCCTGGTTGTGGTACGACAGGTCGACACCCACGTCGCCTTCCCATCGGCCCACCAGAGGGGTCAGCGGCCCCAGCTTCTGGGGACTCTGCACGTCGACATCGGCGTCGTCGACGGCCGGACGGTCTTCGGTGATGTACATGTTCTCTTCCACCTCATTGGTTGGCGATGTCGGTGGCGTGTGAGCCATCGAACGAGCGCCCACGTCGTGGACCGCGTGCGTCGACGGTGTTCCGAGCCGCCCACGGGCACCGATGGTGTTCGTCTCCGCGCTGGCGTGGGGCCATGAGCTCGCCCCGCTTCTCGAACCGACGCGACCATTCTGCCGCAACGTCTTGCACGGAGCAACTCTTGCGTAACGCAAGAGTACCGGGAGCGGCCCGGTCCCGCTACAGCGGCAGGCGGTCGCGCGGGGCGTCCGTGCCCGTCTCGGCCAGCATCCGGTGCAGCTCGTCGAGCACTCTCGCGCAGGCGGCTCGCCGGGCCGGGTCGAGGCGGTCCAGCACCCGGCTGAGCTGCCGTCGCCGACGGGTCGTCACCTGCCGGACCACCCGGCGCCCGGCGTCGGTCAGCTCGAGCGTGACGACGCTCCGGTTGTCCGGGTCCACACCACGGACCAGGTGCCCCGTAGCATGCAGGCGGTCGGCGAGCCGGGTCACGGAAGAGCCCACCACGCCCAGCGCTTCGGCGCACTGGGTCGAGCTCGCGCGACCAACGGTGTGCAACAGCAGCAGGAGGCGATACTGCGGCAGCGACACCTCCAGGTGCTCGACGCTGCTCAGCGCCACCCCGACGAGGTCCCGGGTGGCCACCTCGAAGGCCAACAGCTCCTCGGCCGACGTCCTCGACGGCTCCCCTCGACCCACGACCCCCAGTATCCCACGGGCGCTCGACCCGGATGCCCGGCCGCCGATGACACGATGTCGCCGTGAGTGCTCAGCCACCGCGCGGCGTCGTCCCCGACGCCGCGGCCACGCCACCAGCCGGCAGCGCGATCCCTTCGGACGAGCGGGCTCGAGTGCAACGGCGCACGCTCGCGGTGGTCGTGCTGGCTCAGGTGCTAGGCGGCGCGGGGCTGGCGGCCGGCGTGACCGTGGGCGCGTTGCTGGCGCAGGACATGTTGGGCACCGACGGCCTGGCCGGCGTACCGATCGGCCTGTTCACCCTCGGCTCGGCGGCGACCGCCTATCTGGTCGGACGGGTGAGCCAGCGCGCCGGGCGGCGAACCGGTCTGACGCTCGGCTTCGCCGCGGGGGGCCTGGGCGCGCTCGGGGTCGTCGTCGCCGCCGCTGCGGGGAGCGTGCCGATGCTCTTCGTGTCCTTGCTCGTCTACGGCGCAGGCAGCGCGACCAACCTCCAGGCGCGCTACGCCGCCACCGACCTGGCCTCCCCCACCAGTCGCGCGACTGCCGTCAGCGTCGCGCTGTTCTCGACCACGTTCGGTGCCGTGGCCGGGCCCAACCTGGTCGACCCCCTCAGCTCCCTGGCTCTCACCCTGGGCCTGCCGGCGCTGAGTGGACCGTTCCTGCTCGCCGCGGTCGCGTACGCCGCCGCAGGAGCCGTCCTCCTCGTGCTCTTGCGACCCGATCCGCTCCTGCTCGCCCGTCGGCTGGAAGCCGACGCCGCAGGCACAGATGAGGTCGAACACCTCAGATCCACGGTGCCGGCACGGGCCATCGAGATGGACACCGCGCCAGCATCCGGCGCTCACGTCGGCGCCACGATCATGGTGCTCACCCAGATCGCGATGGTCGCGATCATGACGATGACCCCCGTCCAGATGCGCCACCACCACCTGGACCTCAGCGACGTCGGCATGGTCATCGGGTTCCACATCGCCGCCATGTACCTGCCGTCCCCGCTCACCGGGATGCTGGTCGACCGCTTCGGCCGCACGGCCATGGCGATCGCCTCGGCCGTGGTGCTGCTGGCCGCGGGCGTGACCGCCGCCGTGTCGCCCGGAGACTCCCTGGCCCTCACCGTCGTCGCCCTGGTCCTCCTCGGCCTGGGCTGGAACTTCGGGCTCATCACCGGAACCGCCCTCGTCGTCGACGCCACGCACCCCGGAAACCGCGCACACGTGCAGGGCAACGTCGACGTCCTGGTCGCGCTCGCCGGCGCCACCGGGGGTGTCCTGTCCGGGATGGTCGTGGCGGTCACCAGCTACGCCGTGCTCTCGCTCGGCTGCGGACTTATCGCCCTCGCCCTGATCCCCGCCCTCATCTGGGCGGCGCCACGCCGGACCTAACGGGTCCGACCCGGAAGCAGCGCGAGGACCTGGCCGCGCACCTCGAGATCCTCGAAGTAGGTGTCGTGCCAGATGTCCCCGGTGACCGTGAGGTCCGGGGCGGCGTCCTCGTTCACCAGGTCGGTCGGCACGGCGACGTCGTTGGGGATGCCGGAGAAGACGGCGCGGTCCTCCACTTCGTCGAGCAGGCGCCTGGTGAGCCTGGTGGGTTCGTGGTTCGCGCCGAACGCGTGGCGCTCTCCGTGGGGGACGGTGCCGCGGTTGTGGGCCGCCATGTTCTCCGGCGTCATGTACACCAGGCCGGGCAGACCCTCCTCGATGTTGGTGCCGAGGAACGCCACCAGGTGCAAGAAGCCTTCGACATCGGACGCGGCGTCACCCCACGGTCCGGGTGGGAGCCAGCGCAGGAGGTTGACGAACCGATTGACCAGATGCTCCAGCCTCGCCGGGTCGACCAGGACGGTGCCGGAGTTCGGAGTCCCGGCGAAGACGATGGTCCGAGCCTCGATCGTCTGCCCGACGACGGCGGGACTCTCGCCGGCCAGAAGCCTCGCCACCAGCCCGCCGCGGCTGTGGCAGAGCACGTCGACGGTCGGTACCGGTAGACCCGGCACGAGGTCGGCCAGGTGCTGGGCGTTGTCGATCGGGGAGACGCTCACGCTCGGGTGGTCGAAGCCGATGATGACGTCGTAGCGACTCCTGAGCTCCTGGTACGGCGTCCGGTCCACCGGATCGTTCTCCGGGTGCCGATCGAGCCAGCCGAACCCGGACTCGACCGTGCTGAAGATGCCGTGCACCAGCAGGAGCACCTCCTTGCCCTTCAGCTCGGGCCACCTCTCCATGCCGAAGTCGCTCCACGAGGCGGACCCGTCCCGGTCCAGCCCCAGCTCCTTGATCCCGTACGGCCGGTTGCGCCGCTCCCAGCTCTCCGCCAACCACCGTGCCGCGTCCTGGGCAGCCGCGTCGGCGGAGTCGTGCCACAGGATCGTGATGAACCGCTCCACCGGCTCCGGGAACCCGAGGTCCTCCATGCCTCCAGGCGCCTCGGCGGCCGCCAGCCGCGAGGCCCGGATCGTGAACGTGAGTCGCGCGGGGGCCAGGTCGGCGTCGAGAGCCTCGGCCGCGGGCGGGCCGTCAGGTGCGTGGAAGGTGATCATGCCGTGCGGGCTCGGGTCGGCCACCACCAGGACAACGGTCCCGCCTGCGGGTGGCTCGACGGTGATCGTCGCACTCGACGTCGTCGTGAGAGCCGCGTCCAGCCGACAGCGATCGGGGAACAGCCTGCCCAGTACGCCGTCGACCTCGGCATCACCGGTGATCACCGTGGGTGGGGTGGTCCCAGCGGTCGTCTCTGCTGCCGGGTCCAGCACGATCGTGCCGACCGTTCCCGGCGCCCTGATCGCGATGCCGTCGCCGAGCCGGTGCGTCGTATCCGTCCCGTCCAGCGTTGCCATGATCGATCACTCCGTCCCGAGCACACGTGTCGACCGAGTCGATCTCGTCGATCTCGACCCTAGAGGTCTGACGCGTGCCCGCGTGATCGCCGGTCAACAGTTGAATCGACACGGCGGATTCTGTCGAACGGCCACGTCAGGCCACCCCGATGACCTACTCTGCGAAAGTGGGTGGTGGCCGATCACTCCAGGGGGGTTGATGAGGCGCGAGGCTGCGTACCGGCTCATAGCGGCTTGGGTGGCAGGCATCTTCGTGCTCGGCGTCACGTCTCCGGCGCTCGCCTCGCCGGTGCGCCAGACCACCGTGGTGTCGGCCAACCCTGCGGACTGGACACCTCGTGTGATCAGTTCGCCCGGCCGCTACACGGCCGTGTACGAGATCCACCGGGTCGGCGACACGATGTTCGCGGGCGGGAACTTCACGACCGTCCAGCCGGCGGACCGCTCGGCCACCTACCACCGCAAGAGCCTCTTCTCGTTCTCGGCGACCACCGGCGCGATCCACCCGCTGTCGGTGCGCATGAACGGGAACGTGTGGGCGATCGCCTACTCGCGAGGCTCGCTCTACGTCGGAGGGACCTTCTCGAACTTCAATGGAACGCCTAGACGCGGCCTGGTGAAGATCAACGCGACCACCGGCGTGATCGACCATCGTTTCAACGCCCATCTGACGGGCGCGGTTCGTGAGGCTCAGGTCGTGCACCACCGGCTGATCATCGGAGGCGAGTTCGGCAGGCGCCTGAAGGCGGTGAACCTCCACACCGGAAAAGCGAGCCGCTACCTCCGGGTGCGCGTCGCAGGGGACCTGGACGGTCCAGGGGGGGCCACGCCACGGGTGTATCGGTTCGCGGTCAACCCACAGCACACTCGGCTCGTGGCAGTGGGCAACTTCCGGACCGTCAACGGTTCGGTTCGGGCTCGCGCGTTCATGGTTGACCTGAGAACCCACGGGAGCGCCCTGGATCCCTGGTACTACAAGCCGCTGAGTCGTCGGTGCTCGAGTCATCGCCTGGTGGACTACATCAGGGATGTGGACTTCTCGCCGAACGGCAAATGGTTCGCTGTCGACGGCACCGGCTACGTCTCGCGCGAGGGCGATCTCGGAAGGACGGTCTGCGACGCGGCGGCGAGGTTCGAGAATCGCATCGCCCATCCGAAGCGCCCGACGTGGATCAACTACACCGGCGGCGACACGCTCCAGTCGATCGCGGTCACCAGTGCGGCCGTATACGTGCAGGGCCACAACCGCTGGTTGGACAACCCGCTCGGACGGGACACCTGCGGCACGGGCTGCGTATCTCGGCGAGGAATCGGAGCGATCAGCCCGACCACCGGCATAGCGCTGCCGTGGGATCCGACCAAGGACCTGCGCGTCGGCGGGAAAGACTTGCTGATCACCGCGGCCGGACTGTGGGTGGCGTCGGACACGACGACCATCGGCGGCGAGATCCACGAACGTCTGGCACTCCTGCCGACCTCGTGACAGATCGACGTCCCGGCCCTGGCACCTTCCGACGAGACATCACAGCGGGGTCGGCGTCAGGTGGGGATCGAGATCCCCACCGTCGTCCTCGAACCGTCCGAGACTCCCGATGGCGGCGATGATCAGGACGCACCCCACCACACCCGCGGTTGTCAGGTGCTCACCCAGGAAGGCGGCCGCGATGAGAACAGCCGTCACCGGTTCGATCAGCGTCGCCACGACCGCTGCCGAGCTCGAGGTGAGACGCAAGCCGGCGAACATCAGAGAGTTCGTCGCCACCACGCCGACGGCCAACAGCCCGACCAAGAGCCAGGCACCCGCCCCAGCCGTCAGCAGGGGGTGGCCGAGGAGTCCGACAACGACCATGCAGGGAACGAGCACCACCGTCGCCATGTTCATGATCCCGGTCGTGATCGTGACCGCATCCAGCCGCTGAGACAGCGAGGAGCCGACATCTGCGGTGAACGCGAAGCAGCCCCCGGCTCCCAGCGCGGCCAGCACTCCCCATGCCGGATTCTCGGCGTGCTCACGGCCGCCGCCGATGATGGTGATCAGCAGCAGGCCGGCCACGGCCATTGCCACCGTCAGCACCTGAGTCCTCGACGGGCGTCGCCGCCGTCGAACGCTGGTCACGACCAGGAGGAGTGTCGGGGCGAACCCCATGCAGATGACGGTGGAGAGACTGACCCCCGCCCACTCGACGGACATGAAGAAGAGCAGCTGCGACGCCCCGATCAGCACCCCCACCGCGGCGAGGCGGCCTCGGTGACGTCGTGTCGAGTCGATCGAACTGCGCAGCCGACCCGTGAGCCAGAGCATGACGTCCAGCACCGTGGCCGCAGCGACTGCGCGGTACGCGCTGATCGCGACCGGCGACAGGGCCGAGTGGGTCACGGTCAGCTGCACCAGCGGGCCGGTGGTCCCCCAGATGATCCCCGCCGTCGACACCAGCGCGACGCCGCGCCAGTAGGTAGAGGAGAAACGAGTAGGGCCACTCGTTCTCACATCAGGAGTATCAGGCACGAACCCTGATCGCCGAGAGGCGGTCCCAGGACCAGACCCGTTGCAGCCACGCCTCGCGGCCATTCTGGCTGAATGGGCCGCTGCAGGAGGCCCTCAGGCGCCGTAGCCGCGGTTGCGGATCTCCTCGTTGATGGCCGGGAGGATCTCGTGGAGGTCGCCGATGACGGCGTACGTCGCACGCGTGACCATCGGCGCCTCGGCGTCGGAGTTGATGGCGAGGATGGTCTTCGCCGAGGAGCAACCCGCCCAGTGCTGGATGGCGCCGCTGATGCCGCAGGGGATGTAGAGGTCGGGGGAGATCCGGCTGCCGGTCTGGCCCACCTGCTCGTGGTGGGGGCGCCAGCCGGCGCTCGTGACCACGCGGGAGACGCCGATCGCGCCGCCGAGGAGATCGGCGAGGGCGACCACGTCGTCGAACTTGTCGGCCCCGCCGACACCGCGGCCGGCGCCGACGACGACCTTCGCCGAGGTCAGGTCACCGGACTCGTCCGCCTCAGGCTGCGAGGTCGAGACGACGGCCGCGCGCAGATCCTCGGGCGCGACGGTCGGGGTGTGCTCGACGATCTCGCCGGCACCGCTGGCGTCCGCGGGCTTGGCCTCGACCGCGTGGCCGGCGACGGTGAAGACCGCGGGACGCTGGTGGAGGTTCATCTCCTCCATGGCCGCGCCGCCGACGACCTGGCGGGTCACCACGAACGGGGACAGCCCGGAGAACGACAGCACGTTCGCAGCCATCGACGCCCCGGAGCGGGCGGCGACGTGCGCCATCAGCTCGGTGCCGCGATCGGTGCCGGCGGCCATCAGCACCACCGAGCCGGCCGCCTTCAGCACGGTCTGGAGCGCCGAGGCCCAGCCGGCGCCGGAGTACGCCGCGACCCCGTCGCCGGAGACGCGGTGGATCTTGCGGACGCCGTACGCCGCGAGCTCGCCGCGCAGGTGGTCGGAGACGTCGCCGATGACGACGGCGTCGACGGGGACGCCGTTGCCGGCGGCCGAGAGATCGCGGGCGAACGTGACGGCCTCGAGCGAGACCTCGATGGCGGCTCCCTCGAGGTCGGTCTCGACGAGGGTGAGGATCATTTCGCGAGCACTCCCAGCTTCTCGAAGACGTCGACGACGGCCGAGGCGGCGGCGGGGCCCTCGCCGAGGATCGTGACCGCGCTCGGGGTCGGCGGCGGCAGGGTCATCTTGACGCGACCGCCGCCCTTCGGCTCGGCCACCGGCTGCCGCTCCTCGATCGGGACCTTCTTCGCCTTCAGGCGCCCGGGCACCGACGGGTAGCGCGGCTCGACGCCCCCCTCACGGATCGTGACCACGGCCGGCAGCGTGACCCGGTAGGTCTCCTGGCCCTCGGGGCCCTCCCCCACCGCGACCACGACCGGACCCTCGGGGGAGTCCTCGATCACCACGGTCGAGGCGCCGTTGACGACCGGACGGCCGAGCTCGTAGGCGAGCCGGATGCCGACCTGGAAGTCACCGCTGTCGGCGGCGTCGTTGCCCAGCAGCACCAGGTCGTGGCTGCGGCCCTCGGCCTCGTGGTCGCGGACCACCGCCGCGATCTCGGACGCCACGTCGGCGGGCCCGAAGGCGAAGGGCTCGCCGAGCACGTGCGTCGCGGCCGTGCAGCCGACGGCGAGTGCGTTGCGCAGCTGCTCGACGGCTTCGGCGTCGCCGATGGTCATCACCGTCGCCTGACCCCCGCTCGCGGCCGTCGCCTGGACGGCGAGCTCGACCGCACACTCCTCGTGGGCGCTCATCGTGAAGCCCGACCGGCGGCCGTCGACGGACAGACCGTCCTCGCTGAGCACGACCTCCTCGGTGATGTCGGGGACGCGCTTCACGCAGACGAGCACGTCGGCCATCAGCGCATCCGCTCGTTGCTCGGGTCGAACAGCGGGGTGGCGTCGACCGAGCCGACGACGACCGGGTAGAGCTCCTCCATGTAGGAGACCGCGAGCTCGGTGCCGATCTTCGCCTGCTCGACCGGCAGGTAGGCCAGCAGCACGTGCTTGCCCAACGACGGCGCGGAGCCGGCCGTGGTCACGTAGGGGTGGTGGCCGTGGCCGTCGGTGAGCGTGCCGCCGTCGCGGGTCAGGATCGGCTCGCCGCCGAGCATGTAGCGCTTCACCCCGGACGCCGACGTGTGGTCCTCGACGGTCAGGGTGCACAGCACGGCCTTCGGCGCAGTCTCGCGCTGGGCGAGGTAGGCCTCCTTGCCGACGAAGTCGGCCGCCTTCACCTTGGGCCGCTGCATGCCGGCCTCGACGATGGTGCGCTCGGCGTCGAGCTCCATGCCGTACGCGCGGTAGCCCTTCTCGATGCGGCCGGTGGTGCCGTAGACGCCGATGCCCATCGGCACCGTTCCGTGGCTGTCGCCGGTGTCGAGCAGCGCCTGCCAGAGGGTCGGGGCATCGGCCATGTCGACGTACAGCTCCCAGCCCAGCTCGCCGACGTAGGAGATGCGCGAGGCCAGGACGTTGACACCGGCGACCGTGATCTCGCGGCACGTCAGCATCGGGAAGCCCTCGCCGGAGACGTCGGCGTCGGTGAGCGAGGCCAGGATGTCGCGTGCCTTCGGGCCCCACAGGCCGATGGTCGAGACGTCGTCGGTCCTGTCGGTGATCGTGGCGCCGCCGACGAGGTGGTCGGCGAACCACTGGTGGTCGGCCGGCCCGTGCGCGCCGCCGGTGACGACGCGGAAGTGGTCGTCGCCGAGCCGCATCACTGTCAGGTCGGAGCGGAAGCCGCCGTGGGCGTCGAGCACCGGGGTGTAGATGACCTTGCCGACCGCTACGTCGCACTGGGCGACGCAGGTCTGCTGCACGCTGTCGAGCGCGCCCGGCCCCTCGATGTCGAAGATCTGGAACGCCGTGAGGTCGATGACGCCGGCGGCCTCGCGCATCCGCAGGTGCTCGGCGTTGATGATCGGGCTCCACCAGCGCGAGTCCCACTCGTGCTCGCGCGGCATCACGGCGTCGCCGTACTGCTCGACGAGGGGGGCGTTCGACTCGTACCAGTGCGGGCGCTCCCAGCCGGCGGTCTCGAAGCAGAACGCGCCGAGCTTCTGCTGGCTCTCGTGCATCGGGGCCCGGCGCTGGTCGCGGTCGGACTCGTACTGCTCGTTGGGGTGGATGATCCCGTAGGTCTTGATGAACGACTCGGTGGTGCGCAGGCGAGTGTGCTCGCGGCGCTTCTGGTGCTCGTGGAAGCGGGCGATGTCGCTGGAGGCGAGGTCGATCTCCGACCAGCCCTGTGTCATCCACTCGGCGACGGCGCGACCGACGCCCGGGCCCTCCTTGATCCAGACCGCGCTCGCGGTCCACAGGCCCTTGACGTGGCTCTCACCGAGGATCGGCGCGCCGTCGCAGGTCAGGGACAGCAGGCCGTTGATCGCGTAGCGGATCTCCGCGCCGTCGGCGCCGAGCAGCTCGGGCATCAGCTCGTAGGCCTGCTCGAGCTGGGTGTCGAAGTCGTCCTCGGTGAACGGCAGCTCGGTCGGCGACAGCTTCGACTGCTCGATGGTCGGGATGTCCTCGGGCTCCATCAGGATCGCCCGGTGCGCGTAGGAGCCGACCTCCATGTCGGCGCCGTGCTGACGCTCGTAGCAGAAGGTGTCCATGTCGCGCACGATCGGGAACGTGATCTCGCCGGTCTCGCCCGCCAGCTGGGGGCAGGGGCCGACGCTGATCATCTGGTGTACGGCGGGGGTCAGCGGGATGCTCACGCCGGCCATGTCGCCGATCTTCGGGCTCCACACGCCGCACGCGATCACGACGTACTCCGCCTCGATGGTGCCCTTGTCGGTGTGGACGCGGCGGACCCGGCCGTCCTCGACGTCGAGGCCGGTCACCTCGACGTTGGGGACCGTGGTCAGGGCGCCCGCCTCGATGGCGCGCTCGCGCATGATCGTCCCGGCGCGCAGCGAGTCGACGACGCCGACGCCCGGCTGCCAGAAGGCTCCGATGATCTGGTCCTTGTCGAGGAAGGGCACCTTCTCCTGGACGAACTCGGGGCTGACCATCTCGGCCTCGATTCCCCACGCCTTCGCCGACGACATCCGGCGACGCAGCTCCTCCATGCGCTCCTCGGTGCGGGCGACCTCGAAGCCGCCGCACTGGGTGAAGACGCCGAGCTCCTTGTACTGCTCGACCGAGTCGAGTGTGAGGTCGGTGATCTCGCGCGAGTGGTCGGTGAGGAAGATGAAGTTGGAGGCGTGCCCGGTCGAGCCACCCGGGTTGGGCAGCGGACCCTGGTCGAGCTGCACGATGTCGGTCCACCCGAGCTTCGCCAGATGGTGGACCAGGCTGTTACCGACGATTCCGGCGCCGATGACGACGCAGCGCGCCGATCCGGGGACCTCTGCCACGGGAACTCCTTGTTGCGTATCGTGCAATGGATTGCGTCTTGTGGAACAACAGGAGTCTGCCTCCGCGAGGGACGTTCGGTCAAGGTGTCGCTTCGCTCACCTCGCGGCCTCGCCCGGAAGGCGTTGCTACTCCTTCCTGGGTCGTACGTCGATCAGCAGCGTGAGCGTGAACGTGGCAGCGATCGCGACGGCCAGCAGGGCCGTGAGCAGGTGGGAGTTGTAGCCACCGGCCACGACGATGGCCGCACCCACCGCCAGGACCGCCGTCACCCCGGCGGCGATCTTCCAGTCGTCGCCGATCAGGAAGTCGTACCAGAAGTCGACGAAGCCCTTCAGGAACGCCATCTCACACCTCCGAGGTCTCGAGCGGAGCAGCACCGGACGCGGCCGTGGGCACACGCAGCGTGGCGACCAGGACGCGGCTGAGGACGAACCAGCCGCCCAGGAGCGCCAGGATCACCAGGTCCCCGCCCACCCACGTGAGGCTGTCGCCGCTGTGGCTGAAGATGCCGAGCCCCTCGACCGCCCAGAACGTGCCGAACGTCGTCAGCAGCAGCCCGACGCCGTACTTGAGGGTGTTCTCGGGGACCTGCGTCAACGGCCTGCGGATGACGACCGCCAGCGCCAGGACGACCACGACCGCGGCGACCGCTCCCGCGATCGCCACCGGCACGTCGCCTGCGTTGAGGCCGAAGGTGATCACGATGAAGACGACCTCGACGCCCTCGAGGAAGACGCCCTTGAAGCTGACGACGAACGAGAACCAGTCGAGCCCCAGCCGCACCTGGGCGGAGGCCGAGCGCGCCTCCGCCTCCTGCTCGGCGAAGATCGCCGCCTCGTCGTGCATCGACTTGCGGCCCGCCGAGCGCAGGATCGCCTTGCGCAGCCACTGCAGCCCGAAGACCAGCAGCAGCCCGCCGATCACCAGCTGCAGCGCGGCCCGGGGCAGCCAGGTGGCCAGGGCGTAGCCCGCCACGCCCGTGAACGCCGTGAGCGCGACCAGGGCGGCGGCGACCCCCCACAGGGTGGAGCGCCAGCTACGCGTCATCCCCATGGCCAGCACGATCGTGAGGGCCTCGACCATCTCCACCACCGCGGCCGCGAACGTGGCGATGCCCAAGCTCCAGACGGCACTAGATCCCATGGCATCCGTTCGGTCGCCGGGTGAAGGTCCGAGATCGCGAAAGGGTGGCGCGCCCGTAGGGATTCGAACCCCAAACCTTCTGATCCGTAGTCAGATGCTCTATCCGTTGAGCTACGGGCGCAGCGTCCGCGCCGGGTGGAAGCCCCGACGAGGACTGACCGAGAATAGCCGAACCGCGAGGGCGATCCGAATCGGTATGGCCCGTCGGGACGGGTCCACCGGTACGAATGGCCCATCCTGCGCCAACCGCCGGACGAGGGGTCGTCCGTCGGCCTACCGTCCTGGGGTGAACCCCCCGTCACGCCGGACTCTCGCCCCTCTATTGGGCCTCGCGGCCCTCGGTCTGGCCACCCTCGTCCCGATCTCGAGCCAAGCCGCCCCGGCGCCCGAGACGACCGCCCTCACCGTCCCGATGGCCCCCGCGTCCACGAGCAACCCGTCCAACCCGCTCGCCGGCCGTCCCTGGGGGGTCTACCGCGGCACGGCCGACCCCGCCTGGTCGCCCTACCTGCGCGCCTCCGGCGCCCGCAAGCAGAGGCTGGCCACCATCGCCCTGGCACCCAAGGCGAAGTTCTTCGGCGCGTGGATCTCCAACGCCGACATCGCCGAGAAGGTCCGCCAGTACGTCGACAACGCCACCGGCGGCGACCCGAACGTCCTGGTCCAGCTCAGCCTGTTCCGGATGGTGCCCTGGGAGGGCGAGGCCTGCCGCCGGCTGCCCACGAAGGCCGAGCGCGCGTCGTACAAGAAGTACGTCGCGATCGTCGCGCACACCCTCGGCGACGCCCGCGCGGCCGTCGTCCTACAGCCGGACGGGCCGTTCCTGGGCTGCGTGCCCCACGGCTCCTCGGTCCCGGCGAGCCTGCTGAGCTACGCCGCGCGCACCCTGTCGGCCCAGCCCCACGTCGAGGTGTACGTCGAGATGGGGTCGGCCGACTGGTTCCGCGACCGGCCGGGCGACGCGGTCCGGATGCTGGAGTCGGCCGGTGTGCAGTACGCCCGCGGCTTCGCCCTCGACACCTCGCACTTCGACTCGGTCGGACGGCAGATCGACTTCGGCGCCGACATCGTCGCGGCCCTCGCGGCGGACGGGATCGAGGACCGCCACTTCATCGTCGACACCTCCGACAACGGTCATGCGTTCACCGGCGCGTGGTTCCACGCCCACCACCCCCATCAGCCGCTGGACTATGCCGAGCCGTGCGGCTCGGCGGGCCAGGACCACTGCGTCGCCCTCGGCATCCCGCCGACCACCGACGTGGGCGACCCGGCCTGGGGGCTCTCCGACCGGCGCGCCAGGACCGCCGAGCGGCTGGTCGACGGCTACCTGTGGGTCAGCCGGCCGTGGCTGGCCCACCAGTCCGGCAGCTTCAGCATGACGCGGGCGCTCGCGGAGATCCGGTACTCGCCCTTCCGCTAGGTGTGACGGAGGATACGATCCCTTGATCGATCCAATATGTCAGGACTCCTGACACGGGTAACGTCCCGGCCACAGTCGGGCGACAACGACGCCGGCCGATCCACCACTTCACGTTCACCCCGTCGCAAGACGGTCCGGTGGCCGCTCTCGGACCCACATCTGGGTGGCCCACCGCGACGTACGGAAGGACAACCGCAGATGACCGCCGACACGCAGACCCGGCCCACCGCGCAGGACGACTCCGGTCCGGCGCCCACGACCCACCAGGGCATCCTCGACTTCGTGGCGGAGGTCGCCGCGATGACCACGCCGGACCGCATCCACTGGTGCACCGGCTCCGACGAGGAGTGGGGCGAGCTCACCGACCTCCTCGTCGCCAACGGCACCTTCACCCGGCTCGACCCGGCGAAGAAGCCCAACTCGTTCCACTGCGCCTCCGACCCCAGCGACGTCGCCCGGGTCGAGGGCCGCACCTTCATCTGCTCGGTCGACGAGAAGGACTGCGGGCCCACCAACAACTGGATGGACCCCGGCGAGATGAAGGAGATCATGCGCGGGCTGTACGCCGGCTGCATGACGGGCCGCACGCTGTACGTGATCCCCTTCGTGATGGGACACCTCGACGCGGAGAAGCCGATGTTCGGCGTCGAGGTCACCGACTCGCCGTACGTCGTGGTCTCGATGCGGGTGATGGCCCGCATGGGCACCCACGTGCTGCGCCGGATCGAGGAGCTCGACGCCGGGGGCCAGGACGTCGCCTGGGTCCCGGCCCTGCACTCGGTGGGCGCACCGCTCGAGGACGGGCAGGCCGACGTCCCGTGGCCGTGCAACGAGACCAAGTACATCGTGCAGTTCCCGGAGGAGCGCACGATCTGGTCCTACGGATCGGGTTACGGCGGCAACTCCCTGCTCGGCAAGAAGTGCTACGCGCTGCGCATCGCCAGCGTGATGGCCCGCGACGAGGGCTGGCTCGCCGAGCACATGCTGATCCTCAAGCTCACCTCGCCCGAGGGCGTCACCAAGTACGTCGCCGCGGCGTTCCCCAGCGCCTGCGGCAAGACCAACCTGGCCATGCTCGAGCCCACGATCCCCGGCTGGAAGGTCGAGTCGCTGGGTGACGACATCGCCTGGATGCGCATCGGTGAGGACGGCCGGCTCTGGGCGGTCAACCCCGAGTACGGCTTCTTCGGCGTCGCGCC
>JAICHQ010000032.1 GCA_025924815.1 Nocardioides sp. | reverse complement strand
GCGACTACCAGCCCACCGGAGCACCAAGGCCCCACCCGCAGACCCCCGAAATGAAGAACACCCAGACCTGCATTCGCAGGTCCGGGTGTCGCCTATGTCCTGAGACATCACATGGTCGGGCTGACAGGATTTGAACCTGCGGCCTCCTCGTCCCGAACGAGGCGCGCTACCAAACTGCGCCACAGCCCGATCGCCGCGGTCGGTGGGATCCGGGCGGCGAGCACCGGTGAGCATACCGGCTGGTCACGGGCCCTCCGAATCGAGGTGCTGGGGGCGGATCAGTCGCGCGCCTTGAGCGTCAGCAGGGTCGCCTCGGGACGACAGGCGGTCCGGATGGGGAAGTACGGCGAGGTGCCCAGGCCGGCGGACACGTGCAGCCAGGACGAGCCGGGGTCGCCCGGGCGCGAGCCCGCGGGGTGGCGGTGGAGACCTTTGGCGCGGGCGGGCTCCAGGTCGCAGTTGGTCACCAGCGCACCGTACAGCGGGAGGGTGATCTGCCCGCCGTGGGTGTGGCCGGCGAAGACCGCGTCGTACCCATCGGTGGCGAACTGGTCGAGCACCCGCAGGTACGGCGCGTGCGCGACGGCCACACGGACGTCGGCGTCGAGCTCGGCCGGCCCCGCCACGGCGTCCAGGTCGTCGTACTCCAGGTGCGGGTCGTCGACGCCGGCCCAGGCGAAGTGGACGTCGCGGACGGTCATGGTCGTGCGCCGGTTGGTGAGGTCGGTCCAGCCCGCGGCGCTGTAGGCGTCCCGCATCTCCCGCCAGGGGAGCTTCGTGGTGTGGGTGACCCGGACCCCGTCGTCGGGCAACAGGTAGCGCAGCGGGTTGCGCAGGATCGGTGCGAAGTAGTCGTTGGAGCCGAGCACGAACACGCCGGGCACGTCCAGTAGGGGGCCGAGCGCGTCGAGCAGCGGCGGGAGTGCGTCGACGTGCGCGAGGTTGTCGCCGGTGTTGACCACCAGGTCCGGCTCGAGGTCGGCCAGGGAGCCGAGCCACTCGCACTTGTGGGACTGCCCGGGCGTCAGGTGGAGATCGCTCAGGTGCAGCACCCGCAGCGGCCGCGCGTCTGCGGGAAGCAGCGGGAGCTCCACCGAGCGGAGGGTGAAGGCGCGCGCCTCCCACACGGCGTACGCCGTCATCGCGGCGCCGGCCGCGGCGCCCGCGCCGAGGGTGCGGGCCAGGAGCCGTCCGGGGGTCACGTCGCAAGGCTGCCACACGCTCCGAAGGATCGCCCCGGCACAATGAACGCATGAGCGAGCTCAAGGACCGCCTCCGCCGTGACCTCACCATGTCGATCAAGGGTCGCGACGCTGTGCGGTCGTCGACCCTGCGGATGGTCCTGTCGGCGATCACCAACGCGGAGGTGGCCGGCAAGCAGGCCCGCGAGCTCAGTGACGACGACGTCGTCGGCGTGCTCGCGACCGAGGCGAAGAAGCGACGCGAGGCCGCCACGGCGTTCGCCGACGCCGGACGCACCGAGCTCGCCGACAAGGAGACCGCCGAGGCGGCGGTGATCGCCGACTACCTCCCCGAGCAGCTCGACGCGGCCGCGATCGGCGAGATCGTGACCGCGGCGATCCAGCAGACGGGTGCGGCCTCTGACGGCCTGCGGGCCATGGGCAAGGTCATGGGTGTCGTCCAGCCGCAGGTGCGCGGCCGCGCGGACGGCGGCGCCGTGGCCGCCGAGGTGCGCCGCCAGCTGTCAGACGCCGCGGGCTGAGCCTGCGGGCTGCTCGACCAGGTGCGGGCTAGCCGTTCCCGTTCCCGTGGCCGTGCCCGTTCCCGTTTCCGTTTCCGTTCCCAGGACCGTTGTTGCCGCTGTTGTGGTGCTTCGGGGGGACGTACGGCGTGCCGTCGGAGCGGTAGATCGTGATCGCCGTGCCGCTGGCGACCTGGCTGCCCCCGCTCGGGCTCGTGTAGGCCACGGTGTCCTTCGGGTTGCCGGAGTCGCGGTAGCCACCGTCGACGACGGTGAACCCGGCCTGCTTGATCTGCTGGGCCGCCTGGTCGTAGGGCAGCCCGCTGACGTCGGGGACGGTGGTGAGCACGCCGTTGATGTCGTTGCCGTTGGGGGGGGTGAACGTCGCGTCCGGCAGCCACTGCTGGATGACGCGCATCGCGTCGTACCACATCGGTCCGGCGGTGGTGGAGCCGTGAGCAGTCGGGACGTAGGAGCCGGCGAGCAGCTGGCCGTTCAGGGAGACCCAGTGGCCGAGCTGGTTGGCGCCGGCGATCATCGAGGCCGTCGCGAGGTTGGGCGTATAGCCCATGTACCACACCGACATGTTGTTGTCGTTGGTGCCGGTCTTGGCCGCCGACTCCTGGTTGAGGAGCAGGTTGGCGCCGAAGCCGGTCGGCGACTGCACCCCGCGAAGCACGTCGTTGACGGCGTCGGCCACCGGCGCTGCGATGACCTGCTGGCACTGCTGGGGGTAGGTCTTGAGCGTGTGCTCGTCGGAGTCGTCGATCGAGGTGACCGGCCGCGGGTCGCAGTGCAGCCCCCGGGCCGCGAACGTCGCGTAGGCGTCGGCGAGCTCGAGCGGGCTGACCGAGGCCACACCGAGCGTGAACGACGGGACCATCTCGGTGGCCTTGTCGTTGAGGCCGATCCCCATCTTCTGGGCGAGGCGGTACGGCTCGCAGAGCCCGGTCTGCAGCTCCAGCTTGGCGAAGAACGGGTTCACCGACTCCTGCGTGCCACGGTAGAGGTCCATGGTGCCGGACACGGTGGAGGTGTGCACCTGCCAGGTGTCGGTGCTGGTGAAGTGCCGCCCGTCACACACGCGGTACTGGCTCATCGGGATGTTGACCACCGCCGGGGCCGAGATCTGCTCGGTGAGCGGGATGCCCTGCTGGATCGCCGACGCGAGCACGAATGCCTTGAACGTCGAGCCCGGCTGGAAGCCGGCGGAGTCGCCGTACTCGTGGGGGACGGTGTAGTTCAGGAACGTCTGACCTGCCTTGGCGTCACGGCCCATCGGCCGTGACTGGGCCAGCGCCTTCACGTCGCCGGTGCCGGGCTCGACCATGGCCAGCGCCCCGATGGCCTGGTCCTTGGCGAAGACGTGGTGGCGTATCGAGTTGTCGGCCGCCGTCTGGAACCGCGGGTCGATCGTGGTGTGGATCGTCAGCCCGCCGGTGTAGAGCAGCTTCTTGCGGGCGGCCGGCGTCTTGCCCAGGGACGGGTCGTGCTCGAGGTAGTTCACGACGTAGTCGCAGAAGAACGGTGCGCTGGAGTTGATGCACCCGTTGGGCGTCGCCACGGGGTGCAGCCCGAGCGGCTGCTTCTTGATCCGGTCCGCCTTGTGCTGGCTGATCACGTTGAGCTGGGCGAGGCGGTCGAGCACGACGTTGCGTCGCTGGAGGCCGCGGTCGGGGTTGCGCAGCGGGTCGTAGCCGCTGGGGTTCTTCACCAGACCGGCCAGCGTCGCGCCCTGGATCCAGGTGAGGTCCTTGGCGTTGGTGCCGAAGTAGTGGCGGGCGGCGGCCTGCACGCCGTACGCCCCGTCGCCGAAGTAGGCGATGTTGAGGTAGCGCTCGAGGATCCAGTCCTTGGAGTAGTTCTGCTCGAAGGCGATGGCGTAGCGGAGCTCGCTCAGCTTGCGGGCGTAGGTGTCGGCCGTCGCGGCCT
The DNA here is from genome assembly GCA_025924815.1 of Nocardioides sp. Classification (GTDB taxonomy): domain Bacteria; phylum Actinomycetota; class Actinomycetes; order Propionibacteriales; family Nocardioidaceae; genus Nocardioides. The sequence goes on along the minus strand of JAICHQ010000032.1, from coordinate 29,745 downwards.
TCCGCTCCTTCTTCGTCTTCGCCTGGGCGAGCAGCGTCATCTTGACCATCTGCTGGGTGATCGACGATCCGCCCTGCACCACGCCCCCGCTGGACTGGTTGGTGATCAGGGCGCGCAGGGTGCCCTTCAGGTCGAGGGCGCCGTGCTGGTAGAAGCGGTAGTCCTCGATCGCCAGGATGGACTTGACCATCTTCCGTGAGATCTGGCTCAGCGGGACGTTGATGCGGTTCTCGTCGTAGAGGGTGGCGATGGTCTGACCGTTCGGGTCGACGATCTTGGTCTGCTGGGCCAGCGGCTGCGTGCGCAGGTCCGACGGCAGCGACTCCACCGTGTGGGACAGCGACTTCGAGGCGATCCCGAGCACGCCGGCGAAGGGGATCACCAACCCCGCCACGACCACGCCCATGACCGCGGCCACGACCGCCATCACGCCCAGGTGCGAGGCGACGCGGGAGGCCGGAAGACGCTCCTCGGGGGGCAGGGTCATGCCGATGAGACTACGTGACGGGCCAGAAAGGTGCCCATTCTCGACCCCCGTCTACTAGTCCGATGGGACTACGGGGTTCAACCCGGATGAGTCTGTCCCCGACCGCCGCCCACTCTTTACCTTGGTGCTTCGACTGGAACATTCGTTCGGGCGGGTGGCTTCATGGGGAAGCTCAGTCACTGACGATCGTGGGGACGTCACTATGTGGAATCAAGATTGGGCTGCCCAGGCTGCATGCCGGGGTCAGCAACCCGACAAGCTGTTCGTGCGTGGTGCGGAACAGAACAAGGTGAAGCAGGTCTGCGGTGCGTGTCCTGTGCGCACCGAGTGCCTCGCGGAGGCTCTCGACAACCAGATCGAGTGGGGCGTCTGGGGCGGGATGACCGAGCGTGAGCGCCGAGCCCTTCTTCGCCGTCGTCCGAACGCATCGTGGCGGGCCGTTCTCGAAACGGCTCGCGAGCAGCACACGGGTGTCGTCGTCAGCGCCTGAGCCGCGCTGACGAGAACAACCACATCCGGCACCGTCGGGCCACACGCGTCAGGTCGGCCGCTCCCCCGCTAAGAGCGCGCCGACCTGGCGCAACCCCGCCAGGTCGTGGACGTCGCCCGCCAGGGCCGGCACCACCGCGATCGGCACCTGCGGGTGCGCCGCCTCGAAGCGGTGCCGCAGCAGGGTCTCCCGCTCCACCATCCGCATGTGGTCGGCGTGCAGCCGCAGCAGTCCGGCGGTGAGCGAGTCCGCGCCGTCCTTGCGCAGCCGTTGGGCCGCGGCCATCGCCTCCTCCGCCGTGATGTCACCGTGCTGCTCCGGGCTGGCTCGGTTGACCACGAGCCCCGCCACCGGCATGTCGTCCTCGCCGAGGCGCTCCACGAAGTACGCCGCCTCACGCAGGGCGTCGGGCTCCGGCGCCGCCACCACGAGGAACGCCGTCCCGTCGGCCTGCAACAGCTCGAAGGTCTTCTGGGCGCGCTGGCGGAAGCCCCCGAACAGCGTGTCGAACGCCGCCACGAAGGTCTGCATGTCACGCAGCACCTGGGCGCCCAGCACCTTGGTGAGCGCGTTGGTCACCATCCCGAGGCCGGCGGACATCAGCCGCGCGGGACCCTTGGCCGGCGCGAGCAGCAGCCTGATGAAGCGGCCGTCGAGGAAGCTGGAGAGCCGTTCGGGGGCGTCGAGGAAGTCCAGCGCCGACCGTGAGGGCGGGGTGTCTACCACGATCAGGTCGTAGGTGCCGTCGCGCCGGGCGTCGGCGTGGATCTGTCCGAGCTTCTCCATCGCCATGTACTCCTGCGTGCCGGCGAACGAGCTCGACAACGCGATGTAGAACGGGTTGCGCAGGATCTGCTGGGCCTTCTCGGGGCTGGCCTGGCTCTCCACCACCTCGTCGAAGGTGCGCTTCATGTCGAGCATCATGGCGTCGAGCGAGCCGCCGCTGGCGGTCGTCGAGACCCCCGCCACCGGCCGCGGCGTGTTGTCGAGGACCTCGATCCCCATCGACTGGGCGAGTCGGCGCGCCGGGTCGATGGTGAGGACGACGACCGTCCGGCCGCGCTCGGCGGCGCGCAGCGCCAGCGCGGCCGACGTCGTCGTCTTGCCGACCCCGCCGGAGCCGCAGCACACGATGATCCCCGTGGCCGGGTCGTCGAGTAGGCGGTCGACGTCGAGGGGGTGGCCGCCGTCCAGCGACTGCGGGCCGACGCGGCTGCGGGGGCGGGTCATGGCCTGCTCATCCCTGGCTCACGCAAGTCCCTGCTCGCGGAGCAGGCCGGCCAACTCGTACAGACCGCCCAGGTCGACGCCGCCGACCAGCCGCGGCAGCTCGTAGGTCGGCACGTCCAGGCCCGCGACAAGACCCCGCTGGGCGTCCTCCAGCGCCCGGCGCTCGGCGTGGTCGCAGGCCTCGGTGAACAGGCCCAGGACCAGCTCGGCGCTGCCGGTCAGGCCGACCCGGTTGAGGTCGGCGGCGAGCTTGCGCTTGGTGAGCTTCCCGGCGCGCACCGCGACCAGGTCCTTCTCGCCGAGGTCGCGGGGCCTCACCTGGTTGACGATGACGCCGCCGACCGGCAGGTCGTGGGCCCGGAGCTGGGCGATCCCGTCGGCGGTCTCCTGCACCGGCATCTCCTCCAGGACGGTGACCAGGTGCACGGCGGTGCGCCCGGACCGGAACAGGGAGGTCACCGAGTCGGCCTGGTTCTTGATCGGCCCCATCCTGGCCAGCCCGGCGAGCTCCTGGTTGACGCCGAGGAACTGCGCGATCCGGCCGGTCGGCGGGGCGTCGAGCACGACGGCGTCGTAGGTGATGGCGTGCTTGTTGCGGGCGTTGCGCTTGGTTGCCTCGTAGACCTTCCCCGTCAGCAGGACGTCGCGGACCCCCGGCGCGATCGTGGTCGCGAACTCGACCACCCCGAAGCGGTCCAGGGCCTTTCCCGCACGGCCGAGCTTGTAGTACATCGAGAGGTACTCCAGGAGCGCCGACTCGGGGTCGACGTGCAGTGCGTGCACGATGCCGCCCCGCCCGCCGTCCGCTCCGGGCAGGCCGGTCGCGATCCGGCGCTCGGCGTACGGCAGCGGTTCCACGTCGAACATCCGGGCGATGCCCTGGCGCCCCTCGACCTCGCAGAGCAGCACATGGGTGCCGGTCGAGGCGAGCCCGAGAGCCAGCCCGGCGGCGACCGTCGACTTCCCGGTGCCACCTTTGCCCGTGACGATGTGCAGGCGGACCTGCGGGAAGTCGCGGCTCGGCACCTCATCAAGCCTAGTGGCACGCAAGGTGAAGGTTTGGCGAGTCCCCTGCAGGTCCGGCCCGCGACCCCTACCGTCTTCCCCGGGGGAGTACCGATGGACTGGACCAGACTGGAGGTCGCCGGGCGGGTCACCACACTCGCACGCGGCCTGTGCGCCGGGATCGGCGCCGACGGCAACGCGTTCGTCGTGCCCTTGCGACTGCCCCACTCCACTGCGCGGACGTACGACGGACTGCTGATCGACTCCTTCGGGGTGCTCGGTGTCGCCCAGGGCGAGCAGACCTGGTTGACCGGGCGCGGCGCGGACGGACGGCTGCACCTGTGGGCGGCGTACACCGACGGCAGCATGTTCGTGCCGCACTCGCTCGACGCGGTCGACGCAGCGTGGGCCGCGCCCCTCCTCGATGCCCATGCCGACCAGATCCTCTCCGCGGTGCTCGACGGGGGCACCTGGCGGGTGCGCGTCCACCAGCGCGAACGGGCGATCCTCGGCGGCCAGCCGCGTGTGCGCGACCTCGACCTCGACGGCGACCCCGCAACCCGTCTGGCGTACTCGTTCTACGAGCGGGAGTCCGTGGTCGTGGCCGGGCCACTCGGCGAGTCCGGGGCGGCGCAGGCCCTGTCTCTGGGCGCGGCCGACAGTGACTGGCGGCGCATCCATCTCACGCCGTCACCGAGCGCCCTGTGCTCGGTGGCCACCGGCCAGTTCGGCCGGCACACGTGGATCGCCGGCCACCTCGACGGGCGCGTGGTGGTCTACCAGGTGCTGCCGCTCCCGTTCCGCGGGCTGCTGCGCACCACCAACGTCGACCTGCCGGCGCTCGACCTGGCGCCCGACTCGCTGGACGGCCGCCCGGTCGTCCTGGTCGAGGAGGCCCAGCGCGACAGCCCCTTGCTCATCGCCGCGCTGGAGCGGGGCAACCGGCTCTGCTGGCACGACGGCAACGAATGGAAGGCCCATCCCCTGCCAGACGGACGGGTGCAGGGCGCGTGTGTCGGCGGGGGAGCCGTACACGTGCTGGTGGAGGGTGCCGTCTGGTCGCTCCCGGACCCGACCTGACGCACCGGCCCCGCGGTCCGGCGTACGGCCCCCGTGGCAGGATGCGGACCAGGAGGTGGGTGCATGGACAAGGTCGTGGCGAGCGCCGCCGATGCGGTGGCCGACGTCTCGTCGGGATCCACGCTGGCGGTCGGCGGGTTCGGTCTGTGTGGGGTGCCCTCGGTGCTGATCGAGGCGATCCTCGAACAAGGCGCGGACGAGCTGGAGGCGGTCTCGAACAACTGCGGCGTCGACGAGTGGGGGCTGGGCAGGCTGCTGATGTCGAAGCGGCTGCGGCGGATGATCGCCTCCTACGTCGGCGAGAACAAGGAGTTCGCCCGCCAGTACCTCTCCGGTGAGCTGGAGGTCGAGCTGACCCCCCAGGGCACGCTCGCGGAGCGGATGAGGGCCGGCGGGTCCGGGATCCCGGCGTTCTTCACCGCGACCGGCGGCGGCACCCAGGTGGCCGAGGGCGGGCTGCCGTGGCGCTACGACGCGGAGGGGAACGTCGTCGTCAGCTCCCCGCCCAAGGAGACCCGCTCCTTCGAGGTCGAGGGGGAGACCCGCGAGTACGTCCTCGAGGAGTCGATCGTCGCCGACTACGGGCTGGTCCGGGCGTGGATGGGCGACCGGCACGGCAACCTCGTCTACCGCGAGTCCGCACGCAACTTCAACCCGCTCGCCGCGATGTGCGGCCGGGTCACCATCGCAGAGGTCGAGCACCTGGTGGAGCCCGGCGCGATCAAACCGGAGGACGTGCACACGCCGGGCGTCTACGTGCAACGGGTGGTCGCGCTGACCTCGGAGCAGGCCGCCGACAAGAGGATCGAGAAGCGGACGACGCGTCCGCGACCCTCGTCGGTCGAGCCTGGCGAGACCACGGGAGGGAACTGACATGGCCTGGACGCGTGAGGAGATGGCCGCGCGGGCGGCCTCGGAGCTGACCGACGGCTCCTACGTGAACCTGGGCATCGGGCTGCCCACGCTGGTGCCCAACTACGTCGCCGACGACGTCGAGCTGGTCCTGCAGTCGGAGAACGGCATCCTCGGGGTCGGTGCCTACCCCTACGAGGGCGACGAGGACCCCGACCTGATCAACGCCGGCAAGGAGACCGTCACCTTGCGCAAGGGCGCGTCGTTCTTCGACTCCGCCACCTCGTTCGGGATGATCCGCGGCGGCAAGATCGACGCCGCGATCCTCGGCGCGATGCAGGTCTCGGCGAAGGGCGACATCTCGAACTGGATGATCCCCGGGAAGATGGTCAAGGGGATGGGCGGCGCGATGGACCTCGTCCACGGCGCCAAGCGCGTGATCGTGCTGATGGAGCACGTCGCCAAGGACGGCTCGAAGAAGATCCTGAACGAGTGCGCCCTGCCGTACACCGGGCGCGGCGTCGTCCAGCGGGTCATCACCGACCTGTGCGTCCTCGACGTCACCGAGGACGGACTCCGGCTGGTCGAGCTCGCCCCCGATGTCACCCTCGACGAGGTCCGGGCGAAGACCGAGCCGGAGATCCTCACCCCCGCCTAGCCGGCGGTCTCAGGGCCACCCATCCGGGCGTCCGAGCGCTCCGAATCCGGTGTGGCGCGCCTCACCTGGAGGTCGCGCATCACAGGGAGGCTCTGATGAGCGACACCAGTAGAAGGAAGCTCCTGGCCGCCGGTGGCGCCGGAGTGGCGGCCGGTGCGGTCGGGCTGACGCTCCCGTCGGCGCAGGCGGCCGGGGCACCGCGTACGACGTCGAGCGCTCGGGAGGCGGTCGTGGCCTACGTGCACGACCACCGGTCCAGCGAGGTCCGCCTCATGGTCGGCGAGCGGGAGGTCGTGGTCCACGACCGCGACCTCGCGACGCGGATCCTCAACGCAGCGGGAGGCAACTGACATGTCGTCGCACCGCGAAGCACCCGAGATGGCCAAGGACCCGGTAGCCGACAGCACCGACGTCTACGCCTTCGTCAGCCCCGACCGTCCCAGCACGGTCACGCTGATCGCGAACTACATCCCGTTCCAGGCTCCCGACGGCGGCCCGAACTTCTACGAGTTCGGCGACGACGTCGCCTACGACATCAACATCTCGAACAAGGGCAAGGGGCAGGCCGACCTCACCTACCGCTTCCGGTTCCACACCAAGGTGCGGGACCCCAAGACCTTCCTCTACAACACCGGCCCGATCACCGGCATCCACGACACCACGTGGAACCGGCCGCAGTTCTACTCCGTGACCCGGATCAGGAACGGCCGGGCGAAGACGCTGGCGTCGCACCTCCCGTGCCCGCCGGTCAACGTCGGCCCGCGCAGCACGCCGGACTACCCGCACCTCGCCGACCAGGGCGTGCACAAGATCGGCCGCCGTCGGGTCTTCGCCGGCCAGCGCGTCGACGCGTTCCACGTCGACCTCGGCAGCGTCTTCGATCTCGGGACCCTGCGCCCGTTCCAGCATCTGCACCTGATCCCGATGGCCGATGCGCCGGGTCGCAACTCGTTGCAGGCCTTCAACGTGCACTCGATCGCGCTCCAGGTGCCGATCAGCGAGATCACCCGCGCCGGGACCGTCCCCACGAACCCGGCCAAGCCCGGTGCCGTCGTCGGCGTCTGGGCCTCGGCCAGCCGCCGCAAGTCGCGGATGTTCGACAAGTCCGAGGGTCGGTACGTCGGGCACGGGCCCTGGGAGCAGGTCTCCCGGTTGGGCAACCCGCTGTTCAACGAGGTCATCACCCCGATGGCCCACAAGGACGTGTGGAACGCCCGGCACCCCCGGGGTGACGCCATGTTCGCCAAGTACGTCGACCACCCGGAGCTGGCCCGGCTGCTGCCGGTCCTCTACCCCGGCGTCTTCCCCCACCTGGCGGCTTACCACAAGGCGCGCGCCGACCTCCAGGCCATCCTGCTCACCGGCATCCCGTCGGGAGTCGTGCCCGGGTTCCAGAACTACACCGGCACCGTGGAGTCCGACATGCTACGACTGAACGTGGCGGTTCCGCCCTCGAGCAGTCCCGACAGCATGGGCCTGCTCGGCGGCGACGCTGCCGGGTTCCCGAACGGGCGCCGTATCGGCGACGACGTGGTGGCCATCGAGCTGCGCGCCGTCGCCGGCGTGACGATCCCGCTCGTCGACCCGTCGTTCACCCCGGACGGCGCCGCCGGCGTCCTGACCGACGGCACGAGCGAGGTCGCCGGCGGGAGCACGGGGACGTTCCCCTACCTGGGCAACCCCAACGGAGGCTTCCAGACGGAGCCCGGGACGAGCGCCGTGTCATGACGGTGGCGGCGGAGCCGGAGAACGCCTGGGCCGGGCAGGGCGCCGTCCTGCTCGACATCGGCGGGGACGTCGGCGCGCTCGTGGTCGCCATGCCGGCGGTGACGGTCGGGCTGGAGGTCGAGATCCGTCCGCTGGACGGCCAGCACGTCGGTGGCGCCCACGCGCACCACCGCAGGCAGGAGCACTCGCACGACCACCTGGCCCATGTCGCGGTCGTCGCGCGGCCGGTGGCCGGGGGTCACCTGCCGTCACTGGTCTTCCCCGAGCTGGAGGCCGGTCGCTACGAGCTGTTCGAGATGGGACGACCGGAGGCCGTGGCCCTGCGGACCGAGGTTCGGGGAGGGGCCGTCACCAGCGTCGACTGGCCGGCCCGACCTCGGTGACGGGTGTGCGCCCATGGGGGATGGGCGCACACCCGGGCTCGGGCCCAGGCCCTCGGCGAGCCGGGAGTAGGGTCGCGATCATGGCTGAGATCCAGAGGTGGGAGTACCTCACGGCGCCGATCCTCGTGCACGCGGCGAAGCAGATCCTCGACAACTTCGGGGCCGACGGCTGGGAGCTCGTGCAGGTGGCGCCGGGGATGAACCCGGAGAACACGGTCGGCTACTTCAAGCGGCCGGTCGCCGACTGATGGGAGCGGTGGAAGACCGCCTCGCCGAGCTCGGGCTGGCGGTCCCCGACGTCGCCGCGCCGGTCGCGTCGTACGTCCCGGCCGTGCGCTCGGGCTCCTACGTCTACACCTCCGGTCAGCTGCCGATGCGGTCCGGGGAGCTGATGACCACCGGGAAGGTCGGCGGCGGGGTGTCGCCGGAGGATGCCGCTGCCTGCGCCGAGCAGTGCGCGCTCAACGCGATCGCCGCCGTCAAGGCGGAGATCGGAGATCTCGACGCCGTCAGGCGCGTGGTCAAGGTCGTCTGCTTCGTCGCCTCAGAGGTGGACTTCACCGGCCAGCCGAAGGTCGCCAACGGCGCCTCGGACCTGCTCGGCAGGGCCTTCGGCGACGCGGGCGTGCACGCCCGGTCGGCGGTGGGCGTCCCGGTGCTGCCACTGGACGCACCCGTCGAGCTGGAGATCGTCGTCGAGGTCTCGTCCCCGCCCGACCAGCAGTCCTGAGCCGATGCGGGTGTCGTTGCCGGCCCCGGTGGCTGAGCACGCGCGTGAGTTCGCCGAGGGACGGCGCACGCCGGCCGAGCCGCGCGACGCGGCGACCGTCGTCCTGATGCGTCCGGGCGTCTCCGGGCCGGATCTGTACCTGCTCCGGCGGCAGACCTCGATGGCCTTCGCCGGCGGCATGTGTGTGTTCCCGGGCGGTGGCGTCGACCCGCGCGACTTCGACAGCTCGGTGGCATGGGCCGGCCCTGCGCCGTCGGTCTGGGCCGGGCAGCTGCAGACCTCGGAGGAGATGGCGCGGGCGCTGGTGTGCGCCGCCGTCCGTGAGACCTTCGAGGAGTCCGGTGTGCTGCTGGCGGGGCCGTCAGCTCACGAGGTCGTCGCCGACACCACCGGCGACGACTGGGAGTCCGACCGGTTGGCCCTCGAGGGCAAGACCACCTCCTTCACCTCCTTCCTCGACCGGCGCGGACTGGTGCTGCGCACCGACCTTCTCGGCGCCTGGTCGGCGTGGTGCACCCCCGAGTTCGAGCCCCGGCGCTTCCGCACGTGGTTCTTCGCCGCAGCGCTCCCGCCCGGCCAGTTGACACGCGACGTGTCGTCGGAGTCGTCGTCGGTGACCTGGATGTCGGCGCTCGGCGCCTGCGACGCGGTCGACGCCGAGGAGCTCGCGATGATGCCGCCGACCTACGTCACCTGCCTCGAGATCGGGCAGTACGCCGACCCCGGCGACGTGCTCGAGGCCGCGCCGGGGCGGGACCTGACGATGTTCACGCCGGCGATCGAGGGTCAGGGGGACGCCGTCACGATGTCGATCCCCGCGGGCGCACGGGGACTGCTGGAGGCACGCCTTGGCTGACCCGGCCTGGGCCGGTGGGGCGTTCGGGTCGGCGGGCCGGTGCGTGCTGGCGCCCAACGCCTCGCCGATGACTCTCGACGGCACCAACACGTGGGTGCTGCGCGCCCCGGGCTCGCAGCGCTCGGTGGTGATCGACCCGGGCCCCCCCGACGCCGGCCACCTCGACGCCGTCGCCGAGGCCGGCGGCGACGTCGCCGCCGTGCTGCTGACCCACCACCACCTCGACCACTCCGAGGCCGCGCGCGCCTTCGCCGAGCGGGTCGGGTGCGGCGTACGGGCGCTGGACCCGGCGTACCGGCTGGGCTCCGAGGGCCTGGGCGAGGGTGACGTCGTCGCCGTCGACGACCTGGAGATCCACGTGGTCGCGACGCCGGGGCACACCGCCGACTCGCTGTCGTTCGTGATCCCCTCGGAGCGCGCGGTGCTGACCGGGGACACGGTGCTGGGCCGAGGCACCACGGTCGTGGCCCACCCGGACGGCCGGCTCGGGGCCTACCTGGAGTCGCTGGACCGTCTGCACGCGCTGGCGTCCGCGCACGAGATCGCCACGATCTGGCCGGGCCACGGGCCGGTGATCGAGTCAGCGTTGCCCGTGCTCGACCACTACCTCGCCCACCGCCGCGAGCGGTTGGACCAGGTCCGCGACGCCCTCCGTACCCTCCACGCCTCCGCCCGCGACGGCGTACCCCTCGACCACGACACGATCCCCCACCGGATCGTCGAGATCGTGTACGCCGACGTGGACCCCGTCCTCTGGCCCGCCGCCGAGCTCTCCGTGCAGGCGCAGCTGGACTACCTGCGCGCCTGACCCGCGGAGTCCGGCCCGGTGGTCGAGCGGCTCAGCGGGCCCGGCGGCGGAGGCGGTCGACCTCCATGATCACCACGGAGCGGGGCTCGAGACGGAGCCAGCCGCGGGAGGCGAAGTCGGCCAGGGCCTTGTTGACCGTCTCGCGGGAGGCGCCTACCAGCTGGGCGAGCTCCTCCTGGGTGAGGTCGTGGTGGACGTGGACCCCGTCGTCGGCGGTGCGGCCGAAGCGGTCGGCGAGGTCGAGCAGCGCCTTCGCGACCCGGCCCGGTACGTCGGAGAACACCAGGTCGGCGTTGACGTCGTTGGCCTTGCGAAGCCGCGAGGCGATCTGGGCCAACAGCCCGCGTGCGACCTGGGGCCGGCCGTCGAGCCACTTGAGCAGGTCCTCGTGGGAGAGGGAGACGAACGTCGCGTCGGTCACCGCGGTCACGGTCGCCGAGCGCGGGCCGGGGTCGAACAGCGACAGCTCACCGAACATCTGGCCGGGGCCGAGGATCGCCAGGAGGTTCTCCCGGCCGTCGCTGGAGGTGCGGCCCAGCTTCACCTTGCCGTCCATCACGATGTAGAGGCGGTCGCCGCCGTCTCCCTCGTGGAAGAGCACGTCGCCTCGACGCAGCTTGGTGTCGCTCATCGAGCCGCGCAGGGCGGTGGCGGCCTCGTCGTCGAGAGCGCTGAAGAGCGGCGCCTGACGCAGTACCTCGTTGTCCACGACGTCCTCCATCCCCCGCTGCACGCCGTCGGTCGGTCGCCGCGCGTGGGTCGTGCCGATCCTAGCCAGTGGCGTGGGTCACACGAACGACGTGGGCGGAACGGGAAGGGTCGGCGGCCCACCGTAGGCTGTCGGCGTGCCCGAGGTGTCCGTCTCCGAGACCCGCACCTCTCGGGTGCGGAGGGCGCGCAAGATCGACCGGGTGCTGGCCTCGCACTATCCCGACGCCCACATCGAGCTCGACTTCGACGGCCCCTTCCAGCTGCTCGTGGTCACGGTCCTGAGCGCCCAGACCACCGACCGGCGGGTCAACGCGGTGCGGCCGACCCTGTTCGCGGCGTACCCCGACCCGGCGGCGATGGCGGCCGCGCCGCGCGAGCGCCTCGAGGAGATCGTCGGTCCGCTCGGCTTCTTCCGGGCCAAGACCGATGCGCTGCTCAAGCTGAGCGCCGCTCTCGTCGAGCGCTACGACGGGGTGGTGCCTCATCGGCTCGACGACCTGGTGACGCTGCCCGGGGTCGGCCGCAAGACCGCCAACGTCGTGCTGGGCAACGCCTTCGGCGTCCCCGGCATCACGGTCGACACCCACGTCGGGCGGCTGGCCCGCCGGTTCGGCTGGACCGACGAGACCGACCCGGTCAAGGTCGAGCACGCGATCGGTTCGCTGTTCGCCAAGGGGGACTGGGTGATGCTGTGCCATCACCTGATCTGGCACGGCCGCCGCATCTGCCACGCCAAGAAGCCTGCCTGTGGCGCCTGCCCGGTGGCGCGTTGGTGCCCGTCGTACGGCGAGGGGCCGGTCGACCCGGTGGTCGCGGCCACGCTGGTCAGGACGGAGGGGCCGGCATGAGGCGGCTGCCGGTCGCACTGGCGACCGGCTTCGCGGTGGCGGTGCTGACCGCTTGCTCCGGTGCCCAGCCCGGAGACCTGGTGGTCGGCACGTCCCGGGTGAAGGTCGACTCGCCCGACCTGGTCGCCTTCAAGGAGCACACCGACATCCCCGACTGTCCCCGAGTCTCCTCGACGGGCGTCGACGGCGGGTTGCCGTCGTTGACCGTGCCCTGCCTGGGAGGCGGGCGCGCGGTCGACCTCGCCGGCCTGCGCGGGCCGATGATCGTGAACTTCTGGCAGTCCACCTGCCACCCGTGCCGCAAGGAGATGCCCGCGCTCGCGTCGTACGCGCGCCATCAGTCGGCGGTGCGGGTGCTGGGCATCGACATCCTCGACGCCCAGCCCGGGGCCGCCCTCCAGCTGGCTCGCGACAGCAAGGTCGGCTATCCGCTGGTCGCCGACCCGGCCGGCAACCTGGTCGGACGTACGCCGATCCCGCGCAACCTCGGTCTCCCGTTCACGATGTTCGTCGACTCGACGGGTCACGTCGTCCACGTCGAGGCGGGAGCCATGGACACCGAGCAGGACGTCGCCGACGCTGCTGCCACCTACCTCGGAGCAGGCGGGTGATCCCCGACTGGCTGGAGCCCGTCGAGCGGGCCGCTCGCGAGATCAGCGCCCGCGACCTCACGGCGTTCGTCGCCCCCGACGACCTGGTCGCCCGTCGCGGCGCGGTCCTGATGCTGTTCGGACCGGACCGCGACCTCCTGCTGACCGAGCGGGCCCACGACATGCGGTCCCACCCCGGGCAGGTGTCTTTCCCCGGCGGCTCGATCGAACCCGGCGAGAGCCCCCGTCAGGCGGCGCTGCGCGAGGCGGAGGAGGAGACCGGCCTGCGTCCCGAGGGCGTCGAGGTGTTCGCCGAGCTGCCCAGCCTCTGGCTGCCGCCCAGCAACTTCGACGTGACCCCCGTGCTGGGCTGGTGGGCGGAGGAGAGTCCGGTCGGCGTCGTCGACCCCGCCGAGGTGCACGCGGTCTACCGCGTTCCGATCGAGGAGCTGCTCGACCCCGCCCACCGCGTCTCGGTGCGGCACCCGAGCGGCTGGACGGCCCCCGCGTTCCTGATCGGGCCCGGCCACGACCTCGTGCTCTGGGGCTTCACCGCCGGGATCATCGCCCGGCTGCTGGACTTCCTGACCTGGACGCGCCCGTGGGACGACCGCGTCGTGCGTGACCTGCCGGCGTACATGCTGCAAGGTGGTCCTCGCCCGGCGGCACCCCCGTCGGCGGTCCGACCCGCCGCGGGGTCCGCACCCCCTGTCCGGTCCCAGGAGCGCCCGTGAACCTGCTCGACTGGGCGCTCGTCGTGATCGTCGTGCTGTACGCCGTCTCGGGGTACTGGCAAGGCTTCATCACCGGGGCGTTCGCGACGGTGGGGCTGCTGATCGGCGGCCTGGTCGGCGTGTGGCTCGCACCGACGGTGCTCGGCGACGCGAGCCCGTCGATCCTGGTGTCGCTGGCGGCGGTGTTCATCGTCATCGTGTGCGCCTCCCTCGGGCAGGCCGTCCTCCAGCTGGGCGGTGCTCGGCTGCGTGACAAGATCACCTGGCAGCCCGTCCGGGCCCTCGACGCGGCCGGGGGCGCGGTGCTGAGCGGCGCCGCGGCGCTGCTGGTCGCCTGGGCGCTCGGCGTCGCGCTCTCGGGCTCCGGCCTCCACGGCATCACTCCGCTGGTGCGCGACTCGAAGGTGCTGGCCGAGGTCAACCGGGTGCTGCCGGCCGAGGCCGGCTCGAGGCTCTCGGCGTTCAACAACGTGGTCGGCACGACGTTCTTCCCCCGCTACCTGGAGCCGTTCGCGCCGGAGCGCATCGTGCCGGTGCGGCCCGGGCCCTCACGCCTCCTGACCGACCCGGACGTCCAGCGGGCGGCCGCCGACGTGGTGCGCGTCCGCAGCACCAACCGCTGCCACCAGGGCATCGAGGGGTCCGGCTTCGTCTACGCCCCCGATCGGGTGATGACCAACGCCCACGTCGTCGCCGGTGTCTCGACCCCGCTGGTCGACGTCCACGGCAGCTCGGTGCCGGCTCGCGTCGTCTACTACAACTCCGGCCTCGACGTCGCCGTGCTCGCGCTGCCGACCGGCGACATCCGGCCCCTTCCATTCGCCTCCGCCACCGCAGGCGACGGGGTGGCGATCCTCGGCTTCCCGCAGAACGGCCCGTACGACGTGCAGGTCGGCCGCGTGCGCGCCGACCAGCGGCTGCGCTCGCCGGACATCTACGGGCACGGCACCGTGATCCGCGACGTGCTGTCCCTGCGGGGGCTGATCCGGCCCGGCAACTCCGGCGGCCCCGTGGTCGACTCCGCGGGCCGGGTCGTGGGGGTCGTGTTCGCCGCCTCCGTCACCAACAGCGACACCGGCTACGCCCTGTCCGCGCGCCAGGTCGCGCAGGCCGCGGCTGCCGGCGAGGTCGCCTCGCGCGAGGTCTCGACCGGCGGCTGCGCCGCCTGACCGGTCAGCCGCGCTTGAGGATCTGCTTGGCCTCGCTGGCCTGCGCGATCGCCTTCTGCGGGGCCCGTACCTTCTTGACCTTCCGCAGGCCGATGAACGCGAGCAGCGCGGAGACGAGGAGGTAGAAGCCGAAGACGATCAGGAAGGCCCAGTGCAGGGACAGGCCCTGGCCGTTCCAGTGGATGAAGTAGGCGATCGCCACCGACAGCATGATCAGCGCCATCACCGCGAAGAACGCGGCAGCGGCGAACATCGCGATCCCGACCCCTCCGGCCTTCACGCTGACCTGGATCTCCGACTTGGCGAGCCGGATCTCGTTGCGGATCAGGCTGGAGACGTCACGGCTGGCGTCGGAGACGAGCCGCCCGATGGTCGGGTCGGTGTCGTGGACGGGTTCGGGCGCCATGAGACCTCGGGTTTCTCGGGGTGCTGACGGGTCGACCCTACATCGGCGCGGCCCCACTCCCGGAGGCCCGGGTCGGCCGGCAGGCTAGCCTCCGCACGTGTCCGTCGTACGCCGCATCCTGCCGCTGCCGGCGCCGGGGGAGACGACGTTCCTGACCGGTGTCCTGCGCTCGGAGCCGGCCGGGGGGCTGATGGCGCTCGTGGCCGCGATGGTGGCGCTGGCCTGGGCGAACTCGCCGGCCGACGCGTCGTACCACTCCTTCCTCGGCCTCGACCTGGGCCCCCTCGACCTGGAGCACTGGGGCGCGGACGGCGCCCTGACCCTGTTCTTCTTCGTGGCCGGGCTGGAGCTGAAGCGCGAGTTCGTGGTCGGCTCTCTCCGTCGTCCGGCCGACGCGCTGGTGCCGGTCACCGCGGCGGTCTGCGGGGTGTTGGTCCCGGCCGCGCTGTTCCTCCTGGTCAACCTGACCGCCGCGGACGGTCGTCCGGGCGGCTGGGCGATCCCGTCGGCCACCGACATCGCGTTCGCGCTGGCGGTGCTGGCCGTCGTCGGCTCGCACCTGCCGCACCCGCTGCGGGCCTTCCTGCTGACCTTGGCCGTGGTCGACGACCTGGTCGTGATCGTGATCATCGCGCTGGTGTTCACCAGCACGGTGCACCCGGTCGACCTGGCCCTGGCCCTCGCCCTCGCCGGGCTGTGGGCGGTGCTGCAGCGGCTGCGGATCTCGTGGGGGTGGCTGCTCCTGCCGATCGCGGTCGCGACGTGGTGGTTCATGCACGAGAGCGGGGTCCACGCGACGATCGCCGGCGTCCTGCTCGGCCTGCTCACCCGGGTACGTCGCGACCCGGGCGAGGAGCGCTCGCCCGCCGAGCGCCTCGAGCACCGGCTCTCCCCGGTCTCCGCCGCGCTCGCGGTGCCGTTCTTCGCGCTGGTGTCGGCCGGCGTGCCGGTCACCGGCGGCGGCACGTTGGCGCGCGACCCCGTCGTGGTCGGCGTGGTCGTCGGGCTCGTGGTCGGCAAGCCGCTGGGGGTGCTGGGTGGCACCTACGCGGTCACCCGGTTCACGCGCGCGGAGCTCAACGAGGAGCTCACCTGGGCCCAGATGGTCGGCGTCGCGCTGCTGGCGGGGATCGGCTTCACCGTCTCGCTGCTGGTCTCCGACCTGTCGTTCTCAGGTCACGAGGCCGACGCCGCCAAGATCGGCGTCCTGACGGCTTCGGTGGTCTCCGCGCTCCTCGGCGCCCTGACCCTCCGCCGCCGTACGTCTCACCCTCGCTGAAGGAGCTCTCCGGGCTCGACCAGGAGCCCGGAGAGCCGGATCTTCACTCCTCGTCGGATCCTGCGGCGATGCCTGCCTTGATCTGGTCCATGACGGTGGAGTCGGCCAGCGTGGTGACGTCGCCGACCTCGCGCTTCTCCGCGACGTCGCGCAACAGTCGCCGCATGATCTTGCCCGAGCGGGTCTTGGGCAGCTCGGGGACGACCATGATCGACTTCGGCCGGGCGATCTTGCCGATCTCCTTGGCCACGTGGTCGCGGAGCTCCTGGACCACCTCGGGCCCACCGTCGCCGGCCGACTCCCGCAGGATGACGAACGCCGCGGGCGCCTGGCCGGTGTCGGCGTCGTTCGCGCCGACCACGGCCGCCTCGGCGACCTTCGGGTGGGAGACCAGCGCGGACTCGATCTCGGTGGTCGACAGGCGGTGGCCCGAGACGTTCATGACGTCGTCGACCCGGCCCAGCAACCACACGTCGCCGTCCTCGTCGAGCTTGGCGCCGTCACCGGCGAAGTACATGCCGGGGAACCGCGACCAGTAGGTCTCCCGATACCGCTGGTCGTCGCCCCAGATCGTGCGCAGCATCGCCGGCCAGGGCTCGGTGAGCACCAGGTATCCGCCCGATCCGGGCTTCACGGCCTTCCCGGTGTCGTCGACGACCTGCGCCGTGATGCCCGGCAGCGCCTTCATCGCCGACCCCGGCTTGCCCGCGGTCACCCCGGGCAGCGGGCTGACCATGATCTGCCCGGTCTCGGTCTGCCACCAGGTGTCGACCACCGGGCACCGGCCCCCACCGATCGTCTCGCGGTACCAGATGTAGGCCTCGGGGTTGATCGGCTCACCGACCGACCCGATGACGCGCAGCGACGACATGTCGAACTTCTCCGGGATCTCGGCCCCCCACTTCATGAAGGTGCGGATCGCCGTCGGGGCGCAATAGAGGATGTTCACCTTGTAGTCGGCGATGATCTGCCACCAGCGGCCCTTGTGCTGGGAGTCCGGGGTGCCCTCGTACATCACAGAGGAGGTGCCGTTTCACAACGGCCCGTAGACGATGTAACTGTGCCCGGTGACCCAGCCGATGTCGGCCGCGGTCCAGAAGATGTCGGTCTCGGGCTTGAGGTCGAAGACCGCCCAGTGCGTCCACGAGGTGCCGACCAAGTAGCCGCCGGTCGTGTGCAGGATCCCCTTGGGCTTCCCGGTGGTCCCCGAGGTGTACATCACGTACAGCGGGTGCTCGGAGTCGAACGCCTCCGGCGTGTGTTCCTTCGAGGCGCCCTCGACGGCGTCGTGCCACCACACGTCACGGCCCTCGGTCCACTCCACGTCCTGGCCGGTACGACGCACCACCAGCACGTTGCGGACGTCGGGGCACCGCTCGAGGGCCTCGTCGACCGCCACCTTCAGCCCGGCCTTGGCGCCGCGACGGTATCCGCCGTCGGCGGTGATTACGACCCTGGCGTCGCAGTCGTGGATCCGGTCGATCAACGCCTGCGCCGAGAAGCCTCCGAACACCACGGTGTGCGGGGCACCGATCCGCGCGCAGGCGAGCATCGCGATCACGGTCTCCGGGATCATCGGCATGTAGATCGCCACCCGGTCGCCGGTCTTGACCCCCAGGTCGACCAAGGCGTTCGCCGCCTGGCACACCAGGTCCTTGAGCTCGGCGTAGGTGATGTCTCGGGTGTCGTTCTCCGGCTCGCCGATCCAGTGGTAGGCCACCTTGTCGCCGTGGCCGTTCTCCACATGCCGGTCCACACAGTTGTAGGCCGCGTTCAGCTTGCCGCCGACGTACCACTTCGCGAAGGGGGCGTCGTCCCAGTCCAGGACCTTGTCCCACTTGGTGTCCCAGGACAACCGCTCGGCGGCCTTCTCCCAGAACGCAAGTGGGTCGCGCTCCGCCTCCTCGTAGGCGTCGGCCTTGACGTTGGCGTGCGCCGCGATCTCTGCCGGCGGCTCGAAACGACGTTCCTCGCGCAGGAGGTTGGACAGGGTCTCTTCGCTCACGGTCTCCTCTTCTCCTTTCGATGACACCAACGACGCCTCGCGGCCGGGACGACTCCCCTCCACCCTAGATCGGGGGGGTTGGAGGGGAGTTGGCCCGACGCGAGGCGAGGGCTAGCCGCGTGGCCCGACGGGAGCGAGCTGGCGCTTCCAGGTGAACGCCGTCACGCCGGCGAAGGACGCGTACCAGGCGGCCACCGCGGTCAGCAGCCCGAGGTACCCACCGAACTTGTGGATCCCGGTCGATGTCGCGAACTCACCCCAGGCGAGCACGAAGAAGGTGAGGGTCAGCAGCACGAACACCGCGAGCACCGCACCGCTCACCCGCAGCGCGGCGACCGTCATGTAGAGGGTGAAGATGCCCCAGATCAGCAGGTACCACCCCACGCCGTGGGCCGCGTCGTCGGCGCTGGCGCCGGAGAGGTCGGTATGGCCGGTCAGCCACCAGAACGACACCCAGAAGGCGCCGAAGGAGCAGAACGCCGTCGCGCCGAAGGTGTTGCCCTTGGCGAACTCCCAGATGCCGGCGCCGAACTGGGCGATCCCGCCGTAGGCGAGCGCCAGGCCGAACACGACCGGCTCGACGGTGCTGGGCAGCCAGCCGGCGTTGACCACGCTGAGCATGAAGGTCGTCAGCGCGAAGGCGCCGAGGCCGAGCGGTGCCGGATCGGCGATGTGCGCGCCGGGGATGCGGTCGGCGGGCATGGGTGTCTCAGACATGAGCACTCCTGTCGTCTCGAGGGAACTCCCCCGGACGCTAGGCAGCGGCGGGCATCACGTGACAGGGGTCACGCGCGACCGTGCGGCCAGCGGTCGTCCATCCGCGATGTGTGCCGATCTGGGCACGACCAGCGGTAGCGCTGGGACGACGAACGGTTCAGGTGGCCGACGCCCGCGGTCGGTCCTTGCTCGGCTCGAAGCTGCCGCGGTCGACCTCGACCGCCTCGGGCAGGTGGAGCCGCACCATCGCCCGTCCGACGTGAGCGGGCACGCGCGCCCGGTCGGCGACGGAGACGGCGACCATGACGGCGAGCGCGACGGGCACCGTGAGCAGGGCCGGCTGGGCCAGCACGGCCCCGGCCCAGCCCGGCGCGCTCACGCCGACCATCACCGCGAGCACCGCGCTGCCGGACAGGATCCCGCCTCCCACCATCCCGGCGATCGCCCCACGTGCGGTGAGGCCGCGCCACCAGATCCCGAGCAGCAGCAGGGGGCAGAACGTCGACGCCGCCACGGCGAACGCCAGCTCGACCGCGTGGGCGACCGGGAGCCCCTGGGTGCCGAAGGTCAGCAGCATCGCGCCGGAGGTCGCCAGAACGCTGCCCAGGCGGAACCCCGTCACGCCGTCGAAGCGCTTGCCCAGCACGTCCTGGCTCAGCACCCCGCTGATCGAGACGACCAGCCCGGACGAGGTCGAG
Source organism: Nocardioides sp. (assembly GCA_025924815.1). Taxonomy (GTDB): domain Bacteria; phylum Actinomycetota; class Actinomycetes; order Propionibacteriales; family Nocardioidaceae; genus Nocardioides. The sequence continues at coordinate 10,281 of JAICHQ010000032.1, read as the reverse complement.
AGGAAGGCCGCGAAGGCTCCGGCGCCGAGCAGGGCGGTGAGCACGGTGCCACCCGAGCCCCCCAGGATCCGGTCGGGGATGATCAGCACGACCCTGTCGGTCCGGCCCGAGGCGACCAGGTCGGAGGCGTAGATCCGCCCCAACGCGCCGTACGCCGTCGGCAGCAGGTAGAAGAGGCTGAGCATCGCCAGCACGGCCACCGTGGTACGGCGCGCCGACCGCCCGTCGTGGTTGGTGTAGAACCGCACGACCACGTGGGGCAGGCCCATGGTGCCCAGGAACGTGGCGATGATCAGGGAGTAGGTGAGGTACGTCGCGTGCGGGCCCTGCAGCGGTTCCACCCAGTCGGCGGCGTGCAGGTGGCGGGTCGGTGAGCCGTCTCCGCGCCAGGCGAGCCACAGGACCAGCGCCGGCACCAGCAGGGCGCAGAGCTTGATCCAGTACTGGAAGGCCTGGACCAGCGTGATGCTGCGCATGCCGCCGGCGACCACGTTGACCAGCACGACGGTCGCGACCAGTGCGGCGCCCACCCACGTCGGTGAACCCGTCAGCGCACTCAGCGTGAGCCCGGCGCCCTGGAACTGGGGGACGAGGTAGAGGGCACCGATCAGGCAGACCAGCCAGCTCGCCACCTGCCGGGCCCCCTTCGACTCCACCCGGAACTCGGCGAAGTCCGGCAGGGTGTAGGCCCCCGAGCGTCGCAGCGGCGCCGCGACGAAGACCAGCAGCAGGAGGTAGCCGGCGGTCCAGCCGATCGGGTACCAGAGCATGTCGACGCCTCGCAGCAGAACGAGCCCGGCGACCCCCAGGAACGACGCGGCCGACAGGTACTCACCGCTGATGGCCGAGGCGTTGAGGAACGGCCCGACGCGCCGCGACGCCACGAAGAAGTCGCTGGTGGTCCGGGAGACGCGCAGGCCGAAGACACCGACGGCGAGGGTCGCCGTCGTCACCAGGGTGACCGCCAGGATCGCGGCGAGCTCTCTCACCGCGGTGCGTCCCGCCGCTCGACGAGGTCGACGAAGGCCGCCTCGTTGCGCTCCGCACGTCGTACGTACCACCACGCCAGCCAGAGCAACCACGGGTAGACCGCGACGCCGAGCAGCAGCCAGGGCAGGGGTACGCCGAGCACGTGCACGTGGGAGACCGGTACCAGCCGCAGCAGCAGGGGGAGCGCACCGAGCGTGACCGCCAGGAGCGCCACGACGTACGCCGCGAGTCGGAGCTGCGCCCGCATCAGGCTCTGGACGTAGACCTCGCCGAGCGAGGTGAGCTCGTCGATCTCGGCGGCGTTGGAGCGCCGGGTGCGGTGCCGCGCGGCGACCGTGCGCGGGCTCGTCACCCGCACGCGGGGGTGCGGCTCGTCGCTCACGGCTCGCCCACTCCGGAGCGCGTACGCCGCAGCAGCCCCCGGACGTCGGGGAGATGACGACGGCTCACCGGGAGCTCGGCGCCGTCGACGACCACGACCGGTCGTGCGCCGGCGAGCCGCACCTCGTCGACGTGGGCCAGCGAGACCAGGATGCTGCGGTGGATCCGCACGAACCCGCGGTCGGCCCAGCGTTGCTCGAGCGCCGAGAGCGACATGCGCACCAGCGGGTTGCCGGTCGCAGTGTGGAGCCGGACGTAGTCGCCCTGGGCGGAGGCGTAGCGGACGTCGGAGCGGCGGACGAACCGGGTCACCCCCCCGAGCTCGACCGGCATCTGCTCGTCGTGGTCGGCGACGCCCGCCTCGTCGCGTACACGTCCGATCGCCTCGCGCAGGCGCTCCTCGTGCACCGGCTTGAGCAGGTAGTCGACCGCGCGCAGGTCGAACGCCTCGACGGCGTGGTGGGCGTGAGCGGTGATGAAGACGACCGCCGGCGGCTCGCGGAACTGCCGCAGCACCTGGGCGAGGTCGAGCCCGCTGAGCCCCGGCATCGCGATGTCCAGCAGCACGACGTCGAAGCTCTCGGCCTGGAGGATCCGCAGCGCCTCGGCCGCCGACCCGCAGGTGCGCACGCTCTCGACGCGCTCGTCGCGGCCGAGCAGGAAGGCCAGCTCGTCGAGGGCGGGTGGCTCGTCGTCGACGGCCAGGACCTTGAGCCCCTCCGCCGACCGCGACGCCCGGGAGGCGACGCTCACGCGCGCACCCCTGCGGCGTACTTGGGCACGCGCACGGTCACCTTGGTGCCGGCTCCCGGGGCCGTCTCGACGACGAGCCCGTACTCGTCGCCGTACGCCGACCGCAGCCGCTCGTCGACGTTGCCCAGGCCGATCGAGTCCATCGACTCGTCGCCGGCCAAGGCACGTCGTACCCGCTCGGGATCCTCGCCCACGCCGTCGTCCTCGACGGTGATCACCGCCTCGTAGTCGTTGTCCTCGGCCAGGATCGTCAGCGTTCCCGGCGCGTCCTTGGCCGCCAGGCCGTGTCGCACGCCGTTCTCGACCAGGGGCTGCAACGACAGCACGGGAATGCTCACGCCGAGGACCTCCGGGGCGATCCGCAGCACCACCGCCAGCCGGTCCCCGAATCGCGCCTGCTCCAGCGACAGGTAGCGCTCGATGGAGCGCAGCTCGTCCTCCAGGGTGGTGTAGCTGCCGGCACGCTGGAAGGAGTGCCGGGTGAAGTCGGCGAACTCCATGATCAGTCCGCGGGCCCGGTCGGGGTCGGTGCGCACGAAGGACGCGATCGTGGTCAGCGCGTTGTAGACGAAGTGGGGCGAGATCTGTGCTCGCAACGCGCGCACCTCGGCCTCCATCCGGGACGTGCGGGCCACATCGAGCTCGGCCAGCTCGAGCTGGCCGGAGACCCACCGGGCGAGCTCGTCGGCGGCGCGGACCAGGCCCGCCGACGCGGTCGGGGTGAACGCGATGAGCGTCCCGACGACGGTGTCCTCCACGGTGAGCGGCGTGACGATCGCCCGTCGCAGCGGACATCCGGGCTGACCGCACGCGAAGTCGCGGTGGTCGTGGACCGTGGTGTCGCCGTCGGCCACGCACTGCTCGATGAGCGGACCGACGAGCGACGCGTGCGTCTGGCCGCGCCCGTGCCAGGACAGGGTCGTCGCGGTGTCGGTCACCGCCACCGCCGGTGAGCCCAGCAAACGAGCCAGGTGGCGCACACAGCGCTCCGCGGAGGCCTGGGTGAGCCCGGTGCGCAGCTCGCTGGTCATCTGGGTCGCGGTGTGCAACGTGCGGAACGTGGCCCGGTCCGCCTCGGTGCCGAGGTAGCCGGGGCGCAGCAGGCGCCACCGTGGCATGGGCTCAGGGTAGGTGCCAGCGGTGCCCGCGTCAGCCCTCGCGGATCAGGCGCACCGCCTCCGGTACGCCGCCGTCGTACGCCGGGCCGTGGCCGGGCAGCGCCCAGGTCGAGTCCACGGACTCGATCCGGGTCAACGACTCCGCCGCCTGGGCCGGGTCCAAGGTGAACGGCGCGGCCTTCGGCCCCTCGGCCCCGGTGAGGACGTTGCGGGTGGTCATCGCGTCTCCCAGGAACAGTGCGTCGACGCCCGGGACGTGGACCGCGACGCTGCCCGGGGTGTGGCCCGGGAGGTGGATGATCCGGGGTCGGCCCGGCGCGTCGAGCACGTCGCCGTCGGCGAAGGTCGCGACCACGCCGACCGGCCGCATCCGGAGCCCTCCGTGCCGGGCCGAGAACCACAAGAAGCCCGCCATCGGCTTGACCCGGACCGGTCCCCAGCCCCGGTTGGGCTTCTTCACCTCGAGCCGCGCGCGGTCGACGTCGGAGGTGTGGACGTGGGCCGGGACCCCCTTCTCCTCCCACAGCCACTGGGCGAAGCCGATGTGGTCGGTGTCGCCGTGGGTCAGCACGAGGGCCCGCACCGCGTCGAGACCCAGCCCCAGGCGACCGAGCTCGTCGACGAGCAGGCGCCGGTACGCCGGCAGTCCGGCGTCGATCACCGTGACCTCGCCGCCCTCCACGACGAGGTAGCTGTTGACGGTGCCGTGAGGGTCGGATCCGAGGCGGTGGAGTCCTGGGGCGATCTGCATGGGGTGCTCCCGTGGGAATGGAATGAAGGCTATGCTCTTGAGCCATGAAGGCTACACGTCATAGCCATGAAGGGACAAGTCCATGCCTGCTCCTGCCCGCACCAGCACCGAGGAGGTCGTCGCGGCCGGTCGCCGGATCCTGGAGCGGGACGGGCTCGAGGCCCTGACCATGCAGGCGATCGCCGACGCGGTGGGCGTGCGACCACCATCGCTGTACAAGCGGGTCGAGGGTCGCGAGGGCCTGGTCCGGCTGATCGCAGACAGCGGCGCGGCCGAGCTCGCGGAGGCGCTCGACGAGGTGGTCGACGGACCCGACGCCGCGACCGATCTCCGGGCTCTCGCGGTGGTCTTCCGGGCCTTCGCCCACCGCAATCCCGCGACGTACCCGCTGCTGTTCGCCCCCCGTCTCGGCGGTGTGTCCGCCGCCTGGCGGGATCGCTCGGCGGACGCCGTACGCCGCGTCGCCGGGCGGCTGGCTGGGCCGGAGCACGAGCTGGCCGCCGCGCGCACCGTCGTCGCCTGGGCGAACGGCTTCGTGACCATGGAGCTGGCCGGCGCGTTCCAGCTCGGCGGCGACGTCGAGGAGGCCTGGGACTACGGGCTCGACGCGCTGGTCGGGGCGCTCGCGGGCTGAGGCTCAGCCGGTGCTCAGCGGAAGTCGATCAGGAGCTCGTCGTCGGGCTCGTCGACGGTCGGCGCGTCCGTGTCGCCGGCCTCGCCCGACTCGTCGTGGCCCGGGTGCGGGGCTGCGCGCGGCCGGTCGAGCACGTCGGCCCTGAAGCAGCGCGTGGTGTAGGGCAGCTGCATGCCGTCCATGCCGCGCCCGAACTCGTCGTAGAACGCGACGACCTCGGCCAGCTTGGCGTCCCGCCCCGCCTCGTCGAGCACGGCCACGTTGGAGCGCGAGAGGACGAGGTCCTGGATGCTCTGCCGGTCGATGGTCTGCCAGTAGGTGAACTCGCGGTCCTCGACGAAGCCGAACAGCTCACTGAAGATCAGCGCCTCCGCGGGGTCCCTGAGCTGCTCCTGGGTGCCGATCAGGGCGCCGAGGCGGCGTACCCACGGGATCTTCTCGTTGCGGGTGTTCCAGACCAGGCAGATCCGGCCGCCGGGGCGCAGCACCCGTGCGATCTCGGGAAGGGCCCGGTCCAGGTCGAACCAGTGGAACGCCTGGGCCGCGATGACGACGTCGACCGAGGCGTCCCCGAGCGGGATCTCCTCGGCGCCGGCCTGCGCGGTGCGCACCCCGGGCACGCCACGCTCGAGCAGCTGCAGCATCGCGGCGTCCGGGTCGGTGGCGTGCACGTCGTGGCCGAGGGCGGCGATCACCCTGGTGAGCTTGCCCGTGCCGGCGCCGAGCTCGAGGACGATCTGAGGCTGGTCGCCGAGCATCCACTGCACGGCCTCGCTCGGGTACGACGGACGTCCGCGCTCGTAGGCCTCGGCGACGCCGCCGAACGAGTGGGCCCAGTCGGGCCGGTCGTCGGCACCGGGCGCGGGAGGCTGTTCGTCGCTCATCGGGACCGAGGCTACCCGCCGCGGCCCCGGTCTCCGCGGTGCCGCACTACTGTGCCGGACGTGGAGCGTCTGGAGGGTGTCGAGCGGCTCGAGGGCGTCGGGTCCGGCTTCGCGGCGACCCGCGACGGCATCGACACGATGCTGCGAGACCGCGGTCTCCGGCGTACCTCCCCGGAGCTGACCGGCGAGTCGCTGCTGCGGGGAGCCCACGCGAGTGCCGCGCTGGCCGGGTCGGGCTCGTCGCTCGACGAGGTCCGCGCGGGCGACGGGGACGCGACCGCCCAGGCCGCGCTGCGGGTGTCGGTGGAGCTCTTGGGACTCGTCCCGGTCTTCTCGCGCACGCCGCTGCAGGCGCTGGCGCGGCTGCACGCCCTGGCGGCCGCCGGCAGCGTCCCCGACGACCGGGTCGGCCGGCCGCGCGACGCCGACGCGGCCCGTCGCCTGCGTGCGGTGGCCGACCTGCTCGACGACGACCGGCCCGCGCTGCTGACCGCCGCGCTCGTCCACGGTGAGCTGGCGACCGGCGAGCTGTTCGGGTCCTCGGACGGGCTCGTGGCCCGGGCCGCGGAACGGCTGGTGCTGGTCGGCAGCGGGGTGGACACGAAGTCGCTGGTGGTGCCGGAGGCCGGACACCTTGCGCTGCGGCCGGCGTACGAGTCCAACCTGCGTGCCTACGCCCACGGCGGCCGCCCGGGGCTCCAGGCCTGGCTGCTCTACTGCGTCGAGGCGTACACCGCCGGCGCGGAGGCGAGCCCGGTGCGAGGCGCCTGACCCCCGGCACAGATACGGCGGCACCCGACTGGTCGGGTGCCGCCGCTGACACGCGGACCCGGCTACCAGGCGTGCATCTACCTAGTGGCTGCCCCGGGAGGATCCCGTTGACATGCGCCCTATGAGAAGGGTGGATCGCCGCGTGGGTACCCGGTCGCGTGCTGCTCTGGAGTTGCTCTACCTCTTGTGTACGCCGGTCGGCCGGGGCCCACAACCCTTGACTTTGACCTGCCCCTTTGGGCGCGCGTGTCGCTGGTCCGCCGGTACGGGCAGGGTCAGGCGCCGAGCCGGCGCCGGCGGTTGAGCCAGATCGCACCGCCGACGGTCAGGGCGGTCCCGACCGTGAGGGCGGCCAGCGTCGGCTTGACCGGGATGCGGCTGCGCAGCGTGACCGGACGCGTGAACTGCAGGATCGGCCAGCCCCGGTCGGCCGCCAGCCTGCGGAGGTCCTTGTCGGGGTTGACCGCATGGGGGTGGCCGACGAGCTCGAGCATCGGGGCGTCGGTGATGGAGTCGCTGTAGGCGAAGCACTGCTCGAGGTCGTACCCCCGCTCGATCGCCATGGACTCGATCGCGCGCGCCTTCTCCTCGGCGTACGCGTAGTAGTCGATGTCGCCGGTGTAGCGGCCGTCCACGATCTCCAGTCGGCTGGCGATCACATGGTCGGCCCCCAGCATCTCGCCGATCGGCTCGACCACCTCCGTGCCGCTGGCCGAGACGACCACCACGTCACGACCGGCGGCACGGTGCTCGCCCATCAGCGACACCGCCTCGTCGTACACGATCGGGTCGACGACGTGGTGCAGGGTCTCGCCGACGATCTCCTTGACCGTCTCGACGTCCCAGCCCTCGACCAGCTGCGACATGAAGGCGCGGATCTTCTCCATCTGGTCGTGGTCGGCGCCGCCGACGAGGTAGACGAACTGCGCGTACGCCGACCGCAGCATCGCCCCGCGGGTGATCAGGCCGCCGGCCTGGAAGGGCTTGGAGAAGGCCAGTGAGCTCGACTTGGCGATGATCGTCTTGTCGAGGTCGAAGAAGGCCGCGGACCGGTGGTCGCGTGTGCGGCCGGCCCGGCTCGGTACGGCGGATCCTCGGCTGCCGGCCATGTCCTCATGGTAGGTGGCCGGACCTGCGCCTGCCGTTGATCGGGCGCAGTCGTCGCGGGCGCGTCCCGGGGCGCGAGGATCCGCGGACGTCCCCGGGTCCGCTCACCGTCCACAGGGGGTGCCGGAAGTCGGTGATCCACAGACGGGCGTGGGGGTGCGCGCCGCCGTGGTCGGCGCGCGGCAGCGTGACGCCATGACCGCACCGCTGTTCGTGACCGCCGACGACTCCCTCCTCGACGAGCTGCTGCGTCTGGCGGCCGCCGCGGGCACCACGCCCGAGGTCGCCTCTGACGTGTCGGCCGCACTGCGAGCCTGGACGCGAGCGCCGCTGGTCCTGGTGGGCGAGGATCTCGCGCCCGCGCTGGCCCGCGCGGCCCCGTCCCGGCGCGACGCGGTCTTCGTGGTCCTCAGCGCGCCGGTGCCCGATCGCGTGTTCCAGGTGGCGCTGGCGCTCGGCGCCGAGAGCGTGGCCGAGCTGCCGCGGTCCGAGGGCTGGCTGGTCGAGCGGCTCACCGACGTCGTCGACTCCGCGCCGGCCCGCGGCCTGACCATCGGGGTCGTCGGCGGGAGCGGTGGCTCCGGGGCCACCACGTTCGCGTGTGCGCTCGGCCAGCTGGCGGCCCGCTCGGGGCCCGCGGTCGTCATCGACGCCGACGCCTTCGGGCCCGGTGCCGACCGAGTGCTCGGGCTCGACCTGGTCGAGGGCGTGCGGTGGGAGGCCCTCGGTCACACGACCGGCCGGCTGAGCGCGCGGGCTCTCCGCGAGTCCCTGCCCCGGCGCGACGGGGTCGCGGCCCTGAGCTGGTACGCCGATGCCAAGCCCCGGCGGCTCCAGCCCTTCGCCGCGCGGGAGGCACTCTCGGCGGCTCGGCGGGGGCACGACACCGTCGTGGTCGACCTCCCGCGGGCTCCCGACCCGCTGGTGGACGAGATCGCGTCGCGCTGCGACCAGATCCTCGTGACGGTGGTGCCGACCGTCGCCGGGGTCGCGGCTGCGATGCGGACCGCCGGGCGGTTCGCCGGACCGGGGTCCCTCGGACTGGTGGTCCGCGGGTCCGGCATGGACGACGACTCGGTCGCCCGTGTGGTCGGGGCTCCGGTGGTGGTGCGGATGGCCGAGCAGCGCGGGCTTGCGGAGTCCCTCGACCTGGGACTTGGGCCGATCCGCTCCCGTCGTGGCCACCTGGGCCGGGCGGCGGCGACGGTGCTGGCGGTCTTCGGCGACCGCCTCCCCCGCGTCGCCTGATGACCACCGAGGCCGATCTGGTCGAGGCGGTGCGAGAGCACCTCGCCCGCGAGCCCGGCGAGGTCACCCCACACCGGGTCGCCGAGGCACTGCGCGCCTCAGGTCGGCCGGTCGGTGACGCCACGGTCCTCGCCGTCCACGAGGCGTTGCGGCGCGATGTGGTGGGAGCGGGCCCGCTCGAGCCGCTCCTGCGCCGCCCCGAGGTCACCGACGTGCTCGTCAACGGCCCCGACCAGGTCTATGTCGACGCCGGCCACGGCCTCGAGCGGGTCGACGTCGGCTTCCCCGACGACCAGGCGGTGCGGCGGCTCGCCCAGCGGCTGGCGGCCTCGGGCGGCCGGCGTCTCGACGACGCGACCCCTCACGTCGACGTACGCCTGCGCGACGGCACGCGCTTCCATGCCGTGCTGGCCCCGCTGGCCCGTCCGGGCACCGTCCTCTCCTTGCGGGTGCCCCATCAGCGCGTGCTGTCGCTGGACGATCTGCTGGCCGCCGGCACCGTGACCGAGCACGGTGCCCGCCTCCTCCGAACGGTCGTGTCCTGCCGGCTGGCGTTCCTGATCACCGGCGGAACAGGATCGGGCAAGACCACGCTGCTCAACACCCTCCTGTCGCTCGTGCCCCCCACCCAGCGGCTGGTGCTCGTCGAGGACGCCAGCGAGCTCCGCCCCGACCATCCCCACGTCGTCGGACTCGAGGCACGCCCACCCAACATCGAAGGGGCGGGAGAGGTGGCGCTGCGCACGCTGGTCCGCCAGGCGCTGCGGATGCGGCCCGACCGTCTGGTGGTCGGCGAGGTGCGGGGTGCCGAGGTGGTCGAGCTGCTCGCGGCGCTCAACACCGGGCACGAAGGCGGCTGCGGCACCCTCCACGCCAACTCCGCCCGCGACGTCCCGGCGCGGGTCGAGGCGCTCGCGCTGGCGGCGGGACTCGGTCGCGAGGCCGCCCACAGCCAGTTCCTGGCAGGGGTCGACGCGGTGGTCCACCTCGGCCGGGACGTCGACGGGCAGCGTGTGCTGCGCGAGGTCGCGGTCCCCCACCGACGCGCCGACGGCCTCGCCGACATGCTCACCGCCGTGTCATTCCCGGTGGGTGGTCGCGCGGTGACCGGTCCCGGAGAGTCCGTGCTCGCCGACCGGCTCGCATCGTGACCGTGGTGGCCGCGGCCGCCGCCGCCCTGGCGGTGTGGTGGCTCCGTCCCGCCCCGCCAACCGTCGTCGACGCCCCGACGGGATGCAGGGTCCTGTGGGTGGCACTGCCCATGACGGCGGTGCTGCTGGTGCCCCACGCCTGGATCGCGACGGTGCTCATCCTGACCGCGGCGGGTGCCGGGGCGCGGGTGCTCTGGCGCCGCCGTTCCGCCGCGCGCACGGCCGACGCTCGGGCCGCGCGCATGGCCGAGGTCTGCGACCTGCTCGCCGCTGAGCTCGGTGCCGGCCGTCCGGCCGAGCTCGCGCTCGAGGAGGCAGCCACCGCCTGGCCCGCCCTCCGGCCGGCGTACGAGGTGGGCCGGCTCGGTGGCGACGTGCCGACGGCCCTGCGAGAGCTGTCGCACGCTCCCGGCAGCGACGGGCTCCGGCTCCTGGCGGCCGCCTGGGCGGTCTCCCAGCGCACCGGCGCCGGTCTGGCCTCGGGGGCCCGGCG
>JAICHQ010000031.1 GCA_025924815.1 Nocardioides sp. | reverse complement strand
GGTGGTCGTCGGGGCGGTGGTCGGGCCGGCCGGGCTGGTCGGCGCGGTGCTCGGCGCGGTGCTCGGCACCGTCGGCTGCAGGGCCGGAGCCGTACGCGTGGTGACGTCGGTGCTCGGTCCGCGGTCTCGCGCCCGGGTGGACGGCGACCGATGCTGGTCGTCGCCACCCGCCGGAAGGGTGGAGGCGACGGCCGGGCCGCCCAGGGCCGGCGGTGACCCGAGGTCGGCGGCGGGGTGCCCGTTGAAGTGCGTCGCGCCGTAGATCGAGAACACGGCGGTCGCGGTGACGGCCATCCCGGCGACCGCGGTGACCGACGCGTGCGACGCCGCCCAGGTCTTGGCGGCCGCGAAGCCGCCCGAGAGGACGCCGGTGCCCGCGCCGCCCGAGGACAGGTAGCCGGCACCCGCGCTGCCTAGCAGCAGCGGGGCGAGCAGCGCACCGAGACCCGAGTTCACCTCGGTCAGCTCGAGGTACACCGCGGCACAGGCGCGGCACTCCGCGAGGTGGTCGTCGACCCTGGTGGCGTCGCGACGGGACAGTCCACCCCGGACGTAGGCACCGAGGTGGTCACGGGTCCAGGCGCAGTCGACGTCGTCGGGATCGGTCGCGTGCTGGCTGAGGAACGCTTGGCGCAGACCCTCGCGAGCGCGGTAGGCCAGCGCCGAGACCGAGTTGGCGCTCATGCCGAGCAGCGGCGCGATGTCCGCCGGCTTCTGCTGCTCGACCTCGGTGTGCCAGAGCACCATCTGCCACCGCTCGGGCAGGGAGGCGAAGGCGCGTGCCGCGGCGGCGTTGTCGAAGCCCTCCACGGCCGTGTCCTGGAACGGCAGGCCGGGGTCGAACGGGGTCAGGTCGTCGACGGGCCGCAGCCGTGAACCGGCGCGGATCTTGTCGACGTGGAGCCGACGTACGGCGGTCAGCAGGTAGGCGCGGAAGGCCAGATCCGGGCCGCCGCCGCGCTGGAGGACCAGCAACACCTTGGTGAACGCGTCGGAGACCAGGTCGTCGGCGTCCGCCGGCCCGGCCAGCTGCCTCGCCAGGCGGCGGGCGGCATCGACGTGCCGTGCGAAGAGCTCGCCGTAGGAGTCGACGTCGCCGCCGCGGACAGCCGAGATGAGCTCGGCGTCGCCCGGGCCCTCGACGGACAGCGAGACGCTCACACCTACTCCAACGGGGGGAACCGAGACCTGTGATGCAAGTATGAGCGGAAGATCGAGATTTTTCCGCCAAACCGGCATCATGCTTGTCCCCACGCCCCGTCCCATCGGCGGAGAGCGCTGGTCGGAGTGATTCGGAGGGAGGCGTCATGGGGTTCTGGGCATTCCGGGACAAGGTGGTGCCCGGGCCTCCCTCCGCATCCCTTCCTGCGCTCTTCGAGCAGGTTCGGGGGGAGATGCCGGTGCGTTTCGAGGCCGTCGCTGAGGCCTTGATCGCCGGCCGTACAGCCACCGATGCCTGTGAAGTGGTGGGCCGGTTGCAGGGCAGCCAGGGGGTCTCACTGGAGGAGACCCTGGCGGATCTTCGCACGACCTACGAGGTGGTGCTCGGTACGGAGCCCGCGTTCACCGATGCGTGTGCGGTGGCGCTGGGCTGGAGCGAGGCGACGCTCGCGTACCTGCACCAGCTGTCGTGTGCCGACCCGCTGACCGGGTTGGCCAGCATGGCTCATCTACGGGGTCGGCTCACGGAGCTGTACCGGGGGGACACCCGCGGGCCGGCCCCCCTGCGCGACCGTTTCGCGCTGGTCGTGGTGGAAGCCGCCGCGCCGCGCCTGTCCGGGGTCGCCGACGAGGTCTTCGGCCTCGACCTGAGGATGTCCCGGATCGGGGAGTCCGCCCGTTCGGTGTTCTCCGCGGGCGAGACCGTCTGCCGGATCGGACCCCGCCGGATCGTGGTCCTGGCGGCTCGCAACGAGGGCCTGGCCCGTCGTACGACGCTCCTGCGCAGCCTGCTCGAGGTCGGCGAACGCGGGTTCGGCGGCGTCCGCATCTGGAGCGAGAGCCTGCCGCTGGTGGCCGACCAGGCCTCCAGCCTGCTCGACGAGCTCTCCAGGGACCAAGCGACCAGCTGAGCCCGAGGGGCCAGGTCGCGCGAGCGCCTCGACATCCGGTGTGCCGTGGTCTCGGCGGGCTCTCGGTCAGTGGGCTTGCCTAGGCTGGCCCTATGTGCGGTCGCTACGCCTCCAGCCGGAAGCCGGAGGACCTGATCGAGGAGTTCGAGATCTCCGCCCCCGGGGCCGACAAGGTCACCGAGGCGCTGGCGCCCGACTACAACGTCGCGCCGACCAAGCCGGTGTACGCCGTGATGGAGCGGTCTCCCTCTGCTCGTGACGACCCCGATCCCGAGCCTCCCCAGCGTCAGTTGCGGGTGCTCACCTGGGGCCTGGTCCCGTCGTGGGCCAAGGACCCCGCGATCGGCAACCGGATGATCAACGCGCGGATGGAGACGGTCGCGGACAAGCCGGCGTACAAGCGCGCCTTCGCGTCGCGGCGGTGTCTGCTGCCGGCCGACGGCTACTACGAGTGGTACCCGACCCAGGTGAAGGGCAGGTCCGGACGCCCGCTCAAGCAGCCCTTCTACATCCATCCGCAGGACGGCGGCGTCCTGGCGATGGCCGGGCTCTACGAGATCTGGCGCGACCCCGACCGGTCCGAGGACGACCCCGATCGCTTCCGGTGGACCTGCACCGTGCTGACGACCGAGGCCGAGGACGCCGTGGGTCACATCCACGACCGGATGCCGCTGATGGTCGAGCGCGACCGGTGGTCCGAGTGGCTCGATCCCGCCGTCTCGGCTCGCGACGACCTGTTGTCGCTGCTGGTGCCGGCCGCGCCCGGGCGACTCGAGGCGTTCCCGGTGTCGACCGACGTCAACAACGTGCGCAACAACGGGCCGGAGCTGATCGCGCCGATCCCTGCCGAGGACGCCCTCTCGTGAGCGGCGCGTGACCCACTCGCGGCCGGTCCCGACGCCGTACGGCGAGGGGCGGCTCGACCTGTACGTCGCGCGCGACGCGACCGCGACCCTGCTGCTCAGCCACGGTGCCGGCAGCGGTGTCGACGCGCGTGACCTGACGGCGCTGGCAGCGGCGCTCCCGCGGCAGGGCGTGACGGTGGCTCTCTTCGAGCAGCCGTGGCGGGTCGCGGGAAGGAAGATCGCCTCGGCCCCGCCCACGCTCGACGTCGGCCTCGAGGCGGCCGCTCGCGTCCTGCGCCCGCGAACACCTCTGATCGTGGGCGGGCGCTCCGCCGGCGCGCGGTCGGCCGCCCGTTGCGCCACCCGTCTCGGCGCCGCCGGCTGCCTGGCGCTGTCGTTCCCGCTGCATCCGCCGGGTCGTCCCGAGCGGACCCGGGTCGGCGAGCTCGCCGCTGCGGGAGTCCCCACGCTGGTGGTGCAGGGCGAGCGCGACAACATGGGTCTGCCCGAGGAGTTCCCCGAGCAGACCGACCTGGCCGTCGTACCCGCCGCCGACCACGGGCTGAGGGTGCCGGCCCGGGCACCGGTGTCCCAGAGCGAGGCTCTCGACCTGGTCGTCGAGGCGACGCTGGAGTGGCTGGTCCGCGAGGTCACCGGGAATCCCTGACCCGAGCGGGGCGTTATGCGGTTCGTGCTCGCACTCATGGACCGCTCCCGGCCCCCGGTAGGCTGGGAGACGATGACAGACCACCCGGATCTCTCCGACCTGGCCGCGGACCCCGCCGACGACGGCGTCGCGGAGGTCGACGTCGCGACGGAGACCGACCCCGAGCGGGTCGCCCGCTTCGAGCGCGACGCGCTGCCGTTCCTCGACCAGCTGTACGGCGCGGCCATGCGAATGACCCGCAACCCGTCCGACGCCGAGGACCTCGTGCAGGAGACGTTCGCCAAGGCGTACGCGTCGTTCCACCAGTTCCGTCCGGGCACCAACCTCAAGGCCTGGCTGTACCGCATCCTGACCAACACGTTCATCAACAACTACCGCAAGAAGCAGCGGCAGCCCCAGCAGGCGATGTCGGAGGACGTCGAGGACTGGCAGCTCGCGCGGGCGGAGTCCCACAGCTCGAGCGGGCTGAAGTCGGCCGAGAGCGAGGCGTTGGAGCACCTGCCCGACTCCGAGGTGAAGGAGGCGCTGCAGCGCCTGCCCGAGGAGTTCCGCCTCGCGGTCTACCTCGCCGACGTGGAGGGCTTCGCCTACAAGGAGATCGCTGAGATCATGGGCACGCCGATCGGCACGGTGATGTCCCGGCTCCACCGCGGACGACGTCAGCTGCGTGACATGCTCTCGGACTACGTCCGCGCCCACGACCTGCTGCCGGCCGGACACGACCGCACATCAGGGGGTTCGGCGTCATGACGACCAGCGACGAGACCTGTGCCGACTTCCTGGAGCGCATCGTGTGCCTGCTCGACAACGAGCTGGGCGCCGGCGAGGTGGCCGACGTCAGGGCCCATCTCGAGGAGTGCGCTCCCTGCCTGCAGAGCTACGACCTGCAGCGCACCGTGAAGGCGCTTGTCGCGCGGTCGTGCATGGAGCACGCACCCGACAGCCTGCGGCAGCGGGTGCGGGTCCAGATCCAGCAGATCCAGGTCACCTACACCGAGGGCTGAGCGTCCGCGGCGAGCCCGCTCGCAAGGTGCCGACAGAAAGCCCCCGTACCTGAGGTACGGGGGCTGTTTCGTGTGAGGCGCTCTGGGTGGGGCGCGCTCAGGCGTTGGGGCGCTTGCCGTGGTTGGCGGCCTTCTTCTTGCGGCCGCGACGCTTGCGTCCGGTCTTGCCCATGGTGTCCTCCTGGTCGTCGGCCCGCGCGCTCCGGCACAGGCGATCACCCATTGTCCCAGGTGGGCGGTGCAGCACGAAATCCGTCGCGCACCTCGGGCAGGGTCGGTTGCGCCGCCGTGCCGCCGACCCCTCGCGTCGAGAGGCTGCCGCACCGCACCGCCCGGGTCAGGCACTCCTCACCGGAGAGCCCGTCGAGCATGCCGCTGATGAATCCCGCGTCGAACGAGTCGCCGGCTCCGGTGGTGTCGACGGCCGTCACCGCGGGCGCGGGAACGCGACGTACGACGTCCGGGGCGTCCCACAGCGTGCCGCCGTCCGCGCCGTCCTTGAGCGCGACGCGGCAGCCCAGACCGAGCGCGACCCGGGCAGCCTCGTCCAGGTCGGGGCGGCCGGTGAGCGCACGGAGCTCTTGGGCGTTGGGCATGAGGACGTCGGCCTGCTCGAGCAGCGGGAGGGCGCCGTCCCACCTCCCCGAGGGGTCCCAGTTGGTGTCCACCGACGTTGTCGCGCCTCCCTCACGGGCTGCTGCGAGCAGGCGCGGCAGGTGGGGCGCGAGCCGTGGCTGCAGGAAGCACGACGCGCTGTGGACGTGCCCCACCCTCGTCACGAGGTCGTCGTCGACGATCTCCGGCCCGCTCGTGGCGATCGTCCCCGGGTGGGTGAGGATGGCCCGGTCGCCGACCGACAGCACGACGCTGAGGCCGGTCGGGACCGAGGCGTCGGTGCGCAGCCAGCGGACATCCACCCCGCGGTCCGCCAGTGCGCCGCGCACGAACTCGCCGTAGAGGTCGTCACCGACCGTCGCCGCGAGAGCCGTGGGCACTCCGAGCCGCGCCAGGCCGCACGCGACGATCGCAGCCGACCCTCCGAGCACGAGATCCGCACTCTCCACCAACGTCTCGGCCTGACCGAACCGGGGGACCGCGTCGCCCGTGAGCAGCAGGTCGGGGTTGGCGTCCCCGACGACGAGGACGTCTGGTCGGGTCATGCGAGCTCCTTCGGGACGGCACGACTGCGCGAATGCTCAAAATTGGTCGTACGAAGTTGAGCGTAATGCTCGATCGGCCCTAGTCTCTCGGCATGGCGGCCACGATTGCGATCATCGGCGCGGGGAGTGTCGTGTTCACCCGCGACCTGCTCGGTGACGTCTTCTCCTTCCCGGAGCTGTCCGACGTCCACGTCGCGCTGCACGACATCGACGCCGAACGGCTGGAGACCGGCGTGGCGATCGCCGAGGCGACCGCTCGTGAGGTCGGGGCGCGGCCCGCGATCACGGCGCATGCGGAACGCCGGGCTGCGCTCGACGGCGCCGACTACGTGATCAACGTGATCCAGGTGGGCATGCACGAGGCGACGGTCCGCGACTTCGAGGTCCCTGAGGGTTTCGGGCTCCATCAGACCATCGCCGACACGATCGGGATCGGCGGCATCTTCCGCGGTCTGCGCACCTTCCCGGTCCTCGCCGGGATCGCTCGCGACATGGCGGAGGTCTGCCCGGATGCCTGGCTCCTCAACTACACCAACCCGATGGCCATGAACGTCACCTACCTGCATGGCGTCGCCCCGGAGCTCAAGGTGCTCGGCCTGTGCCACTCCGTGCACTGGACGATGCACGACCTGTGCCAGCTGGTCGGCGTGCCCCTCGACGAGGTGAGCTACTGGTCGGCGGGTGTGAACCACCAGGGCTGGGTGCTGCGGTGGGAGCGTGACGGGCAGGACGTCTACCCGTTGCTGGACGAGCGGATCGCTGCCGACCCCGAGCTGCGCCGGCGTGTCCGGGTGGACATGTACCGGCGCCTGGGCTATTACCCCACGGAGACCAGCGAGCACTCGAGCGAGTACGTCCCGTGGTATCTGCACCACCCGAGCGAGGTCGAGCGGCTGCGGCTGCACGTGGGGGAGTACGTCGACATCAGCGCGGAGAACCTGGCCGAGTACCACCGAGTGCGTGAGCAGCTGGCCGGCTCCGTGCGTCTGGAGATCCGGTCGGAGGCGACGGAGTACGCACCGCAGGTCATCCACTCGCTCGAGACCGGCACCAGGCGGGTCATCTCGGCGAACGTCGCGAACCGGGGCCTGATCACGAACCTCCCCGACGGGTTCGCGGTGGAGGTGCCCACCGTGCTGGACGCGCTCGGTGCCCACCCGATCCGCGTCGGCGACCTGCCACCCCAGTGCGCGGCCGTCAACCGGTCCTACATCGGTCCGGCGGAGCTGGCCGTCCGCGCCGCGATGGAGGGCGAGCCGCGACTGGTCCGGGTCGCCGCGATGGTCGACCCCAACACCGCCGCCAGCCTGACCGTCGACCAGATCTGGGAGCTCTGCAACGCGCTGGTGTCCGCGCACGGGGCCCTGCTCCCGGAACCGCTCCGCGAGCAGATGTCCATCTGAGGACAATCGACTGCACGATCTTGTTCGAACTGGGCATTTGTGCGCATACTGCCCTGCATGACGCTCACCCAGGCCGAGATCCGGTCGCAGCCCGGGCTGTGGCGCCGGGCATCCACCGAGGCCGTCCCGGAGCACCTGACCGATCGCGACCGCCGGATGCTCGTCATCGGGTGCGGGACCTCGGCGTTCATGGCGATGTCGTACGCCGACCTGCGCGAACGCGCGGGCTACGGCGAGACCGACTGGGCCTACGCGTCCGAGATCCCGGTCCGCCGCCACTACGACACCGTGCTCGCGTTGACCCGCTCCGGCACCACGACGGAGATCATCGACGCGATACGCGCCCTGGACGCCGAGACCACGGTGGCCCTCACCGCCGTGCCCGACGGTCCGCTCACGCCGTTGGTGGACCACATGGTGGTGCTGGACTACGCCGACGAGGAGAGCATCGTCCAGACGCGGTTCCCGACCACGGTCATGACCCTGCTGCGCACGGGCCTGGGCGTCGAAGGGGAGCCGGTCGTCGCCGATGGCGAGGCCGCGCTCGCCGGCCCGCTCCCGGCCGACCCGGCCGACCACGACCACTTCGTCTTCCTCGGCACCGGGTGGACCCTCGGGCTGGCCCACGAGGCGGCGCTGAAGATGCGGGAGTCCGCCCAGGCGTGGGCCGAGTCCTACCCGGCGATGGACTACCGGCACGGGCCGATCGCGGTCGCAGGCCCCCGCAGCCTGGTCTGGATGCTGGGAACGCCACCGCCCGGCCTGGTCGACCAGGTGGGGTCCACCGGAGCCCGTGTCCTGACCGGCACGCTCGACCCCCTCGCCCAGCTGGTCCAGGTGCAGCAGCTCGCGGTGGCGGCGGCTGCGGCGCGCGGGCTGGATCCGGATCACCCCCGCGCCCTCAGCCGGTCGGTGGTGCTGGCCCCGTGAGCCGTCCCGCGCACCACCAGACTGCGCGTTCGCGCGTCTGGCAGTGCTCATTTTTGATTGACGTGGCTCCTCCCGGATGGCAGGCTCGACGGTCATGAACACCGGGTCCCGCTCGCGTGGCGTAGCGCGGTCGGCCACGGTGGCGGCGGTGACCGTCGCGCTGACCTGCCTCCTGGCCACCTGCCTGGTCGGCGCGGTGAGGGTGCCCGCGGGCGCGACCGCCGGGGAGGGTGCCGCCGGCTCGGGCAGTGTCGGTGCGCATCGGGTCTTCGTCAGTCCCGACGGACATGTGGGGGCGGCCGGCACGCGACACGACCCGCTCGCATCGGTCAACGAGGCCGTGGACAGAGTCGCCGGTGGCGGGGTCGTGCTCCTGCGCGGGGGCACCTACGCCCAGCGCGTCATGCTCAGAGGCGTCCACGAGGTGACGGTGCGTCCGTTCCAGCACGAGCAGGTGATCCTGGACGGTGGCCCGTTGACCCCGGGCCCGGACCGCTCGGCGATGGTCACGATCGTGAACAGCTCCCAGGTGGCGGTCCGCGACCTGGACATCCGACGCTACGGCACGACGTCGAAGCGGGCCGTGCCGATCGGAATCTACGTGCACGGCGCCTCATCCCACGTCTCGCTCGTGGGCAACCACGTCCACTCGATGGGCAACTACAACGGCACCCTGGGCAGCTTCGACATCAACGCCCACGGCATCGCGGTGTACGGCGACCGGGCCCACCATCCCATCACCGATGTCGTGATCCACCGCAACGAGGTGGACCACCTGGCCCTCGGCGCGAGTGAGTCCGTGGTGGTCAACGGCAACGTCAAGCACTGGCGGATCACCCACAACCGGATCCACGACAACAACAACATCGGGATCGACGCCATCGGCTTCGAGCCGACCCTGAGCGGTGCTGCGAGGTACACCCGGGCCAACCGCGCCCGCGACGGCGTCATCGCCGACAACGTGATCCGGAACATCATCTCCCGCGGCAACCCGGCCTACTACGAGGACGGCGGCTGGTGCGACTGCGCCGACGGGATCTACATCGACGGCGGGACCGGCATCCGGGTCGAGCGCAACCGGGTCATCGGCAACGACATCGGGATCGAGGTGGCCGCCGAGAACGCGCGCGGCAGCGCCGACCACGTCGTGGTGGCCGACAACTTCATCACCCGCAGCGGCTACGTCGGCATCGCCACCGGTGGCTACTGCGACGGCGCAGACGACTGCGGTGGGGTGGAGACCGGCCGGGCGTTCGCCAACCGGTTCCTGCACAACACGGTGTACTCCAACAACCGGTTCGCCGACGGGTCGCCCGAGGTCCTCGTGCAGTACCACGTCACCCGCACCGTCATCCGCGGGAACATCGTCCGCGCGACCGGCCCGGGGCAACCGCTCGTCGGGACCGTGCCACGGGCTCAGCACGACGCTTCGAGCAGCGCGCCCCACCTCGACGGCAACCTCTACTTCTCCGCCGGAGGTCCCGCGCGGGCGTCGTTCGGCGTCCTCGGAGCGACGTACACCGGGTGGCAGGCGTACCGCACCGCCACCGGACAGGACGTGCACAGCCGGTACGCCGCCCCGCGGCTCCACCACCCTGCTCGCGGTGACCTGCACCTCCGTGCCGGCTCGCCCGCGGTGGATGCCGGTCTGCCGGTGAGTGCCCGTTGGGTCGGGCACCGCGACATCGACGGCCAACCACGGCTGCAGGGCCCCCGGATCGACATCGGCGCCGATGAGCGAGCACGCGCCCGATGACCGTCCGACCTGCAGCCCCGACCCTGATCTCGTCACCGAAGGAGTCCCGATGAACAAGCGACCGTTCGCCCGGATAGCCGCCCTCGTCTCCGTCGCCGCCCTGACGCTGGCGGGGTGCGGCGGGGGAGGTGGTGGAGGCTCCGACAGCGGCGGCAAGACCAAGGTCGTGGTCTGGAACGGCTACGAGGACGTCCAGGGCAAGAACCTCACCGCCCTGATCGCCAAGTACAACAACGAGAACCCCGACGTCGAGGTGACCCAGCTGGTCTCGAGCAGTGACCGGGTGCTCCAGAAGGTGCTGACGGCCGTGCGCGGCGGGACCCCGCCAGACGTCGCCTACATGTTCGGGTCCTGGTCGCCCAACATCGCCAAGATCCCGCAGGTCGTCGACATGTCCAGCTATGTCAACGATGCGGACTGGCAGTGGAACGACTTCTACGAGGGCGAGCGTCAGGCCGCGACCGTCGGTGACAAGATCGTCGGCGTCCCTGCGCTGGTGGACAACCTGGCGATCGTCTACAACAAGGCCCTGTTCAAGGAAGCCGGTATCGCGCCGCCCTCGGCGGACTGGACGTGGGACGACTTCCGGACCGCCGCCAAGGCGTTGACGGATCCCGCGAAGAAGCAGTACGGGTGGCTGATCCCCGCGGACGGGACCGAGGACACGGTGTGGCACTACGACGCGATGCTCTGGGAGGCCGGAGGTGACATCCTCAACTCCGACAACACCCAGGCGGCGTTCAACTCCGACGCCGGAGTCGAGGCGCTGACGATGCTCCAGGACATGGCGGTGACCGACAAGTCGGTCTACCTCGACACCACCAACGCCAACGGGACCAAGCTGATGAACAGCGGCAAGATCGGGATGCTGGTCACCGGGCCGTGGGACCTCAGCTCGCTACCCGACATCGACTACGGCGTCCAGGTGATGCCGACCTTCGCGGGCTCGGATGCCGGGCACCAGACGATCGCCGGCCCCGACAACTGGGTCGTGTTCGACAACGGCTCCGAGCGCAAGCAGGCCGCCGTCGACTTCGTGCGGTGGCTCACCGCCGCCGAGCAGGTCAAAACCACGTCGCTGGCAACAGGGGACCTCCCGACCCGCGAGTCGGTGGGAAGCCAGGTGTCGTTCCAGAAGCAGCTCGACAAGAACCTGCCGGGCAGCTCGACGTTCGTGCAGAACCTGTCCAACGTGAAGAAGGCCAGGCCGTCGCTCGAGCAGTACCCCGCGATCTCGGAGGCCATGGGTCAGGCGATCGTCTCGGTCCTGCTGGGCAAGGCCGAGCCGGCCCAGGCTCTCGACGACGCCGCCAAGGCCACGAACGACGCGCTGAGCGGAGGCTAGGCCCAGGTGGCAGGGCAGGACGCCGCAGCGTTCCCACCGGCGGCCCGCCCGGGATGGGTGGGTCGCCTGCGACGCTCGGAGAGTGCCACAGGGTGGATGCTGGTCAGCCCTGGTGCGATCCTGATCGGGATCTTCGGCCTGCTACCGGTGCTGATGGCTCTCAAGCTGTCGTTCCAGAAGTCGGACCTGCTCACGCCCGAGACCCCCTGGGTCGGCACGAGGAACTACCGTCAGCTCGCCGACGATCCGCGCTTCGCCGAGGCGATCCAGCACACCATCGTCTATACGGCGCTTTTCGTCCCCGGCACGATGCTGGTCGGGCTGCTCGTGGCGGCCGCCCTCAACCGCTCGGTGCGCTTCATCTCGGTCTACCGGACCGCGGCGTACATCACGATGGCGGTCTCGACCATCTCGGAAGGGATCATCTTCCTCTGGCTGACCGACAAGGACTACGGCCTGGTCAACGCCACCTTGAACGTCGTGGGGATCAGCTCCCAGCCGTTCCTCGCCTCGACCTCGCAGGCGCTCTACGTCATCGTCGCGATGACGATCTGGGGCTGGACCGGGTTCGCCGTCATCGTCTACCTCGCAGCGCTCCAGGGTGTGCCCGTCGAGCTCCACGAAGCGGCGGCGATCGACGGCGCACGGCCGTTCACGCGGTTCCGCACGATCACCCTGCCGTTGCTGAGCCCCGCCAGCCTGTTCCTGATGGTCTGGCTGACGATCAACGCCCTGCAGCTGTTCGACGAGGTCTACCTCACGACGCGGGGCGGCCCGCTGCACGCGACCACGGTCATCGTCTACTACCTGTGGGACCAGGCCTTCGTCCAGTTCAACGCCGGGTACGCCGCGGCCATGGCGTACGCGCTCTTCGTGGTCATCGTCATCTTCACCGCGCTGCAGTTCTGGCTCTCGCGGAAGTTCGTGCACTACTCATGAGCACCGCGACGTCGAGCGTGGAGCCCGGGTCGGCGACCCGGGGCTGGCGGCTGCCCTTCAGCCCGTGGCACCTGGTCCTCGTGCCGCTCACGTTCGTGCTGGTCGTGCCGATGCTCTGGATGGTCGCCACGTCGCTGCAGACCCAGGGTGAGGCGAACCGCTTCCCACCGGTGCTCCTACCGCACGACCCCCGGATCGCGAACTACGCCGACGCCTGGCACACCGCGCCGTTCGGCACGTTCTTCCTCAACAGCACGCTGGTGGCACTCGTGGTGGTCGCCAGCAACCTGGTGGTGTGCAGCCTGACCGGCTACGCGTTCGCCCGCGTCCGGTTCCTCGGCAGGAAGGCGCTGTTCATGGCGCTGATGGCCACCCTGATGGTGCCGTTCCAGGTCACGATGATCCCGGTCTTCCTGATCGTGAAGTGGTTCGGCGACAACGTGTCGCCGTACCTCGGGATCAACCATCTCGGGGCGCTGATGCTGCCCAACCTGGCGACCGCGTTCGGCATCTTCTTCCTGCGCCAGTTCTTCCAGACGGTGCCGGTCGAGCTCGAGGAGGCCGCTCGCGTCGACGGCAGCTCGCGGCTCGGCGTGCTGTTCAAGATCGTCCTGCCACTGTCGATGCCCGCGATGTCGACGCTGGCCGCCCTGACCATCCTCACGTCGTGGAACGACTTCCTGTGGCCACTGATCGTGATCACCAGCACCGACCAGATGACCGTGCCGCTGGGCTTGAGCTACTTCCAGGGTGCACACCAGACGAACTGGCCGCTGCTGATGGCCGGCAACGTGATGAGCCTGGTGCCGATGCTGGTCGTGTTCCTGCTGGCGCAGCGCTACTTCGTGCAATCCGTGGCCGGGACGGGACTCAAGGGCTGATGGGCGATGGGGGGACGGACCCGATGAGCAAGAGGGGGCCTGCGTGGCGGAGGTAGAGTACCGCGGCGTCTCGCGGCGCTTCGGAGAGATCCAGGCGCTGCACGACCTCGACCTGTTGGTGGCCGACGGTGAGTTCCTGATCCTGGTGGGGCCCTCGGGGTGCGGCAAGAGCACTGCCCTGCGGCTTCTCGCCGGCCTCGACAAGCCGACGTCGGGGGAGATCCTGATCGCCGGCCAGCCCGTGACGAGGCTTGGCCCGGGGGAGCGCGACATCGCGATGGTCTTCCAGAACTACGCGCTCTACCCCCACATGAGCGTCTTCGCGAACCTCGCCTACGGGCTCCGGCAGCGCCGGACGCCCAGGGCCGAGATCCAGCGCAGGGTGCGTGAGACGGCGGTGCTGCTGGACATCGACGGGCTGCTCGACCGCAAGCCCGGACAGCTCTCGGGGGGCCAGCGGCAGCGCGTGGCCATGGGCCGCGCGATGGTACGCCGCCCCCAGGCGTTCCTGCTCGACGAGCCGTTGTCCAACCTCGACGCGAAGCTGCGCACCCAGGTCCGCGGGGATCTCAAACGACTGCACCTGGAGTTGCCGGTGACCTCGATCTACGTCACCCACGACCAGGTCGAGGCGATGACGCTCGGTGACCGGATCTGCGTCATGTCGAACGGGGAGGTGCAGCAGCTCGGCACCACCGACGACATCTACAACCGGCCGGCCAACACGTTCGTCGCGGGCTTCATGGGCAGCCCGCCGATGAACCTCGTCGCGGGCGAGGTCCGCGGGGGCGTCGTCAGGGTCGCCGGTGCGGCGCTGGCCGACTTCTCGTCGCCCGACGCGCCGGTCACCGTCGGCTTCCGCCCCGAGGACCTCCGGATCGTGGGGCCGTTGGAGACCGACTCGGTCCCGGTCCGGATCGACGTCTGCGAGCCGCTGGGGAGTCACGTCCTCGTGCACGCGCTGGTGGACGGCAGCGGCGCGGAGTCGTCGCCGACGAAGGTCATCGCCCAGGCCCCGCCGGGCACGACGTACGACCCCGGGGCGCGGGTGGGGCTCACCGTGGCGCCCGGCAAGACCTTCGTGTTCGACGCCGAGACGGGTCGGGCGGCACCGCCGCCCACGCGCGAGCGGATCGCGACGGCATGACCGTCCTAGGGAGTGTCGGCGAGGATGACCTCGACCCCGGCGGCCTCGGTGGCGGTGCGCACCGCGGGATCGATGCCCGAGTCGGTGACCAGGACGTCGATCACGTCCGTACCGCAGATCCGGGCGAAGGTGACCTTGCCGATCTTGGTGTTGTCCGCGATCACGACGGTCCGCGCGGCCTGGCCGATGAAGCTCAGGTCGGTGTGAGCCTCCATCTCGTCGTGCGTGGTGCAGCCGTCGACCACGGTGAACCCGTCGGTGCCGATGAACGCGATGTCGAGGTGGTACTGCGCGATCATCGCCTCGGCCGCAGGCCCGACCAGCTCGTACGACGCGTGCCGGGCGTTGCCGCCCACCACCACGAGCCGGATGTCGGGCCGCGACACCAGCTCGGCGGCGATGTTCAGCGCGTTGGTCACCAATGTCAGCCCGCGGCGGTCGGCGAGGCCGCGGGCGACCTCGGTGGCCGTCGTCCCGCCGGTCATGCCGACGACGTCGCCGTCGCGGACGAGTCCGGCGGCGGCCAGCCCGATGGCGCGCTTCTCGCGGTGCTGGCGCGAGGTCTTGTACTGCAGCGGGAGCTCGAGACCGGCCGGTCGCGGGAGCGCCCCGCCGTGGGTACGGCGCAGCAGTCCCTGGTGGTGGAGGGCCTGCAGGTCTCGCCGGACCGTGGCCGCCGAGACCCCGAACTCCTCGGCCAGACTCAGCACGTCGACGCTTCCGTTCTCGACCACGCGGTCGAGGATCTCGCCCATCCTCTCGGCCTTCACGGGCACATCCTAGATGCACATTCCGGTCAGAATGGACACTTCCGAGCACGTTTCGCGCAGAGAGGTGCCGCATGAACGCGCAACTCGACGCCATGGTGAGGTCGCACGCGAGCGAGCATCCGTCCGGCATCACATCGGTGTGCTCGGCGCACCCGCTCGTGCTCGAGGCGGCCCTCCGGCAGGGCCTGACCGACGGCTCCCCGGTGCTGATCGAGGCGACCTCGAACCAGGTCGACCAGTTCGGGGGGTACACCGGGCTACGACCGGCCGACTTCCGGGACCTGGTCGCCGGGATCGCGCAGCGGGTCGGCCTCCCGATGGCCGACGTCGTGCTGGGTGGCGACCACCTCGGCCCCAACCGATGGCGACGCGAGACCGCCGCCGCTGCCATGGCCAAGGCCGACGACCTGGTCCGGGCCTACGTCGCCGCCGGCTACACCAAGCTGCACCTCGACTGCAGCTACCCGTGCGCCGACGACGGCGGGACGCTCGCTCCCGATGTGATGGCGACCAGGGCCGCTCAGATGCTGTTGGCTGCGGAGGACGAGGCTGCCCGAGTCGGCCTGGCCGGGCAGCTGCGCTACGTGATCGGCACCGAGGTCCCGGTCCCCGGTGGTGCCGACCACGAGATCGCGGGGCTGGTGCCCACGACGCCCGACTCGGCCCGCGCCACCCTGGAGCAGCACCGGGACGCCTTCGCGGCCGTCGGACAGGGCGACGTGTGGTCGCAGGTGATGGCCCTCGTAGTCCAGCCGGGCGTGGAGTTCGACCACGTCCGCGTGTTCGACTACGACCCGCAGGCGACGCGTTCCCTGCGCAGCGCCCTCGATGACGAGCCGCACATGGTCTTCGAGGCGCACTCCACCGACTACCAGCTCGAGTCGGGCCTGGCTGCGCTCGTGGCCGACGGCTGGGGTGTCCTCAAGGTGGGGCCGGGGTTGACCTTCGCGATGCGGGAGGCGTTGTTCGCGCTCGCCGCCATCGAGGCGGAGCTGCTGCCGGCCCACGCGTGCTCGAGGCTGCGCGCGGTGGTGGAGGCGCGGATGCTCGCCCTCCCGGAGCAGTGGGCGGGCTACTACACGGGCAGCGCCGAGGAGCAGGCCCTCGCCCGGCGCTACAGCTACAGCGACCGGATGCGCTACTACTGGTCCGACCCCGAGATCGAGGCCGGGGTCGCCACGCTCCTGGAGGGTCTCGCCGACCGCGGCATCCCCGACCCGCTGGTCAGCGCGTACCTGCCGGCACAGTACCGACGCGTCCGGGCCGGTGAGCTTCCACGCTCGCCCCGGGCGCTGGTCGTCGACCGGGTGCGCGACGTGCTCCGCACGTACGCCGCGGCCGTGACGCCCGCGTGACCGCACGGTGTCCTGGTTGAGATCCGGCGGGACGGGCCCAGAGCACGTCGTCCCGTCGATCGGAGGAGCCCGCGCACGAACAGGACGCCGACCTGGCCAGACCGCGCTGAACGCGATCACCGATGCGGTCGCGGTCGGCGGGACGGCGTGACCTCGGGGTCGCGCACGAGCCTGCCACTTCCGGGCAGGCCCTCAGCCCGTCCGGGGTAGCCGGGTGCGGGCAGGGTGATCAGGTCTCGGGTGGACGCGGCGAACCAAAGGGTCGAACGCGGTCGGGGTTGCCGTCGACACAAGGGTGCGACGTTGCAGGAACACGTGGGACCGTTGCGGCCGCGGGGGATGATGTGGTCGCTGTCGCAGGGATGCCGGTCGGGTCGCCGGGATGCCGGTCGGGGTCGCCGGGATGACAGTTCCGGGCCGGCCTGGTGCACCAGGGGAACACGCAGGTCCGGTCGCGGAGAGCGACCTTCTCCTTGATCGGCTCCGGCACCTGGTCGGAGGTCGACTCCTTGCAGGCGTCGAGGTCGATCACGGGCTTCACGATCACCTGGGTGTCGGGGCGGCCGCACCAGGCGCCGACCTGCCCCACCCAGACCAGGCCGTCGTCGCGTTCGAGCCGCGCCACCGGATCCACAGACGAGTCGTGGAGGGCGGCCTCGGACAGATGCACGTACATGACGACCTGTCGCGGCGGTTGCCTTGGTCACGGACTCCAGGCCTCGGCAGGCTCACCTGCTGCAGTGGTGGGGAGGAGGTCGGGGGGAGCTGGCCACGGGCGAGGTCGCCGACAGCCTGGGCACGCCGCACACCCAAGGAGTCCAGCGATCCAAGGGCTGCGCGTTGTCGGGCTCCCGCCTCGATGGCGGCTGCGAGGTCCAGGGCGTCGGCGATGTCGAGCTCGACGTCGAGCCTCATGGTGCGGGTGAAGGAGACCACCTGGTCACGGACGGTGACGTGGCGCTTGTCCCACGAGGCTGCAGCGAGGCGCTCGACCTCGGCGGGCATGAACCGGCCGATGGCCTCGTCGACCAGCCGGTCGAGCTGGGCGGGTCGGGGTCTTGTGCGCGACCGGCGCGACCTGTCGGTCCACCCAGGCCGCGGCCTCCATCGTCAGGCGGATCGTCTCTCTGGCGACGAGGCGGGCCTTCCAGGCCGGCGTGTCGCCGGCGATGAGCCGGCCCACAGGCCGGGCAGTCGGTAGCGCAGCCCGACACAATGGCCCAGGTGGTCCCGGCCGGCCCCCTCCGACATGCCGACCGCCGTGGCGAACTCTGCCACGGCGTACTCCGCGATCGACGGCGCACCGGCACCGGCGACGTTCAGGTCGGTTCGGTTGCGGCCCCGGTCGATGTAGGTGGCGGGCTGGTGGATCCGGTCCGCCGGGTGCATCACCGCCCAGGAGACGGCCAGGCGACAGAGCCGCGCCCCGGCGGTGTCGGCGGCTCGACGCTCGGCACGCAGCAGCGAGCACACGTCGCAGGCGGATGCCGGATCGGCGTCCGGCTCGGTTTCAAGTGCTGCCTGGTCTCCCGTACATGTATGAAGGCCCACCGACAGTCCCGCCGCGAAAACCGGGCTTCTCCACACACCTTCCTCAACCACCGAGGACGGCGCCTTCCCCACCACCCGCACCGGCACCTTCGACCGCCGGTCAGAGGCGGCCGAGGAAACGTTCGGCGTCGACCACCACCCGGGTGACCTCGCCGGTGCCGACGACGCGTCCACCACCTGCCTCTCGGGCCACCACACTGAAGCGGTGGAGCCGTCCGTCGCGGTGGACCGAGGACGCCGTCACCTCGAGGCGTACGCCGACGCGGCTGGCGCGGGTGTGCTCGAGCTCCACCCGCGTGCCCACCGAGGTCTCGCCGTCGCCGAGGTCGTGCTCGATCGCGGCGCACGTCGCCGCCTCGCACCACGCGAGCAGTCGCGGCGTCCCCAGCACCGCCAGGGAGCCCGAGCCGAGGGAGGCGGCGGTGTCGCCGTCGTCGACGGTGAACCTCAGGGTGGCCTCGCTCACGGCGCCGGCTCCTCCAGGGCGAGCCGGTAGGTGATCAGGTCGAGGCCCGGCAGCGGCGACCAGTCGCGCTCCGGGTCACGGACGAACCCGGCCCGCTCGTAGATCCGGTGCGCCGCCTGCATCCGCGGCAGCGTCGACATCACCACCGCCGTGGCCCCCTGGCTCCGGAACCGGTCGACGACGTGCCCCACGAGGGCTCCGCCGACCCCGGCGCCGCGAGACGTCGGTGCGACCGCGAGCATCCGGAACTCACCCTCGCCGTCGCGCCCGACCTCGCGCCACGGAGACCCGGCCGGGGTGATCGTGACGGTGCCGAGGATCTGGTCGTCCTCGTCGGGCGTGGCCACCCACAGCTCCGCCTCGCGGTCGCGGGCAGCGGCGTCGCGCAGGTGATGGACGTAGTCGTCGCTGTTGTCGGCGGCGAACTCGGCGTACGCCGCGACCGTCACCTCGCCGATCGCCGCCAGGTCGTCGGCCCGAGCGCGTCTGATCCGCATGGGGAGCCGCCTCAGACGCCGAACGTGGTGCGCGGGTAGACGGCGCCGACGTCGGTGATCACGTTGACGAGGTACGGCGCGTCCGCTGCGAACGCGCGGTCCAGCGCCGGGCCGATCTGCTGCGGGTCGGTCACCCGTTCCCCGGCGCCGCCGAGCGCCCGGACCACCTCGTCGTACCGGGTCTGCTGGCCGAGGTCGGCGGCGACGTCGTAGCCGTAGATCATCTGCATCGGGCCCTTCTCCAGCCCCCACGCCGAGTTGTTGGCCATCACCATCACGACCGGGAGGTCGTGTCGGACCAGCGTGTCGGCGTCCATCAGCGAGAAGCCGGCGGCGCCGTCGCCGAGCAGCAGCACCACCTGCGCCGACGGGCGGGCGAGCCGAGCCGCGATGGAGGCGCCGAGACCCGCGCCGAGACACCCGTACGGCCCGGGGTCGAGCCAGCCGCCCGGCCGCTTCGGCTCGACGTACTTGCCGGCGAAGCTGACGAAGTCGCCGCCGTCGCCGATGACGACGGCGTCGTCGGCCAGCCGCGGGAGGAGCTCGCCGTAGATCCGGGCCGGGTGGATCGGGTCGCTCTCGGCCATCAGCAGCTCGGCGTCCCGGGCGGTCGCCTCCCGGACGGTCGCCTGGAGGTCCTCGACCCAGGACTTCCAGGCCGAGAGGCTGGCGCGCTCGAGCGCCTCGGCGAGCCCACGGATCACCGAGGCGAGGTCGCCGGACACCGCGTCCGCGAGCGCGGCGTGCTGCGAGACCTGACCGGCGGAGTCGGCGACGTGTACCACCCGGGCCGGCGAGCTGCCCTCGTCCTTGCCGCCGAACACGCCGTACCCGAGCCGGAAGTCGAGCGGGGTGCCGACCACGACGACCAGGTCGGCGCCGTTCAGCGCCTTGCTGCGTGCCTTGGTGACCAGCAGCGGATGGCCACCGGGGACGATCCCGCGGCCCATGCCGTTGGTGATCGTGGGGATGCCGACCGCCTCGACGAGCTCGAGGGCGGCCTGCTCGGCGCCGTCGGCCCAGACGTCGGTGCCGAGGATCAGCACCGGCCGCTCGGCGTCTGTCAGCAGGCGGGCGATGCGCTCGATCGCGTCGGTGTCCGGGTCCTCACCGCGCCGGCGCGCGCCGTCCGGGATCGTGGCGCTCGCCTGGTTGAAGAACTCGTCCATCGGCACGTCGACGAACACCGGGCCGCGGTGGGCGGAGCCGGCCAGACGGAATGCCTCGTCGAATCCGCCGGTCACCTCGGCCGCGGTCGGGATCGTGCGCGCGCTCTTGGTGATGGAGGCGACGATCGGCGGCTGGTCGAGCTCCTGGAGACTGCCGCTGCCCCAGCGGTTCTGCGGGGCCCGGCCGCCGACCACTACCATCGGCGACCCGGCGAACTGGGCCTGGGCGATCGCGCTGACGCCGTTCGTGACGCCGGGCCCGGCGGTCAGCACCGCCAGCCCCGGGACCCGGGTCAGCTTCCCGGTCGCCTCGGCCGCGAAGGCGGCGGTCTGCTCGTGACGGACGTCGAGGATGCGCATCGGCGGGTCGGCCTTGACCGCCCCGTCGTACATCGGGAAGACGTGGGCGCCCGAGAGGGTGAACAGGGTCTCGACGCCGTGGGCCCGGGCGACGGCGACGGCCAGCTCACCCGCGTGGCCGCTGGTCTCGGAGGTGCTCATGAGGGCAGGTTACCGACCGGTCACCTGCAGCTCGGCGTGGAGGCTCGACGCTGTGACCGGTGAGGCCGAGGACGAGCCCCCTCAGGCCTGGAGGTACGCCGCGTTGGTCGTGCGCAGGGCGGCGACCAGCTCGAGGAGGAGGTCCGCCCGTACGTCGACCGGCTCCGGCGCCAGGGCGACCTGGAGGTGGAGGGCCCGCAGGAAGGCCTCGGGGTTGCCGGTGACCAGGTAGGGGTCGCGTCCCGGAGCGCCGGGGTCGGTCGCCGCGGCCGTCAGGCGCGCGAGCCAGGGCTCGATGATTCGCAGAGGCACCAGGCGCCGCCGCAGGATGCTCATGGTGGCGGCCGCCAGCCGATCCGGCTCGCCGCTCGAGAGCGGCGCCGGAGTCTCGAGGACCACCCTGTCGGCGACGACGTCGAGGAGCACGGTCAGCTCGTTCAACCCCAGGTGCGACGACCCGGCGAGGGCGCCGAGGGCGTCGGCACCGTGGGCGACGGCGTGGGCCCAGCCCTGCTCGGGCACGAACCCGCGGACGTCGCGCTCGCGGACCAGCCAGCCGGTCAACCGGTCGCCCCACTCGAGGATCTTGCCGGCCGGGAGCCGGCCTTCGGTGTTGTCGCGCTCGATGCACTCGGCCAGCACCAGCACCGAGAAGCTGCGGCGGAACACCGAGTCGGTGCCCGACTCGCCGAGGCCTCGGGTCAGGCCGGCGGCCATGCCGTCGCCTAGTCCGGCGAGCAGGTCGTCGTACACGCCCTCGGAGATCCAGGTGGCCAGGATGGGGTAGGCGATCTCGTCGCGCTCGACAGGGTCGGTCGAGCCGAGCAGGGTGACGAGCTCGGCGGTCAGGTCGGCGAGCGGGCGATCGGTCGGGACCCTCATCTCGGCGGACCGGACCTGCTGCCAGTACGCCGTCGACATGCCTCCCATCCTGCCAGCCGCCGCCGACGCGGAGGTCGGCAGCCGACCCTGCCGGGAGGGGCCCGCCTACGCTGGGCCGGTGCCGTCCCTGCTGGAGCTGGTCCGCAGCCACACCGACCTCGACGAGGGCGACGTGGGCGTGCTGCAGCTGCTGATGGCCGATTGGCAGATCATCGCCGACCTCGCGTTCGCCGACCTCGTGCTCTGGCTCCCGGACCGCGGGGCGGAGGGGTTCTGGGCGGCCGCGCAGATGCGTCCGACGACCGGCCCCACGGCGTACGTCGACGACGTCGTCGGCAGCTTCGTCCCCGCCGGCCGCCGGACCATGCTCGACCGTGCGTACGCCGGCGCGCGGCTCGTCCGCGAGGGAGACCCGGAGTGGCGAGATGACGTGCCGGTGCGCGTCGAGACGATCCCGGTGCCGCACCGCGGCCGGGTGATCGCCGTGATCGCGCGCAACACCAACCTGTTGGGCGTCCGCACGCCGAGCCGCCTCGAGCTGTCCTATCTCCAGAGCGCGGCGGAGCTGACCGCGATGATCGCCTCCGGCGACTTCCCGCCCCACGGCCAGCGCAGCGACCACGCCGACTCGCCGCGGGTCGGCGACGGGTTCATCCGCGTCGACGGCCGCGGCCGAGTCACCTACGCGAGCCCGAACGCGCTGTCGGTCTACCGTCGGCTGGGCTGGTCCGGCGACCTCGACGGGCACGTCCTGGCCGAGGTCACGCGCGAGCTGGTGCCGCCCCGGCGCCGTCCCGACGAGGAGACGCTCACGGCCGTGCTCGGCGGACGTGCCCACCTCGACACCGAGGTCGGCGATGACCAGGTGTGGCTGATCGTGCGGGCGATCCCGCTACGGTCGGGCGGCGAGCACGTGGGCGCCCTGGTCCTGCTGCGCGATGTCACCGACCTGCGCCGACGCGACCGCGAGCTCCTCACCAAGGACGCAACGATCCGCGAGATCCACCACCGGGTGAAGAACAATCTGCAGACGGTCGCGGCGCTGCTGCGGCTCCAGGCCCGCCGGATCGGCTCGGACGAGGCCCGCAGCGCCCTGGAGGAGGCCGTACGCCGGGTGGGGTCGATCGCGATCGTGCACGAGACGCTGAGCCAGGAGGTGCTCGACGAGGTCGCCTTCGACGAGATCGCCGACCGACTGGGGGTGCTGGTCAGCGACGTGGGCTCGGGGCCGGAGGGGCACTCGGAGCGGCCTGTGATCCGGCGCGAGGGGTCCTTCGGGATGCTGGCCAACGAGGCCGCCACGGCACTGGCGATGGTGCTCACCGAGCTGCTCCAGAACGCCGTGGAGCACGGCTACCCCGGCGAGTGCCACGGGTCGATCACGGTCGAGCCGGAACGTCTGGCGGGGCGGCTGCGGGTGACCGTGGACGACGACGGGGTCGGGCTGCCCGCGGGGTTCGACCTCGACGCGTCGATGAACCTGGGGCTGTCGATCGTGCGGACCCTGGTGGAGTCCGAGCTCGGTGGCCTGCTCGAGCTCCGTCCGGGCCCCGACCGGGGTGCGCGCGCGGTGGTCGACGTACCTCTGGACGGTGGTTAGACCAGGCTCAGGCGGTGCGGACCCGTGCGCGTGAGCTGCGACGCTTCAGGGCGCGGCGCTCGTCCTCGCTGAGCCCGCCCCACACTCCGTGGTCCTGACCGGCCTCCAGGGCCCATTGGAGGCACTGTTCGCGCACCTCACAGCGACGGCAGACCTGCTTGGCCTCCTCGATCTGGAGGATGGCCGGGCCGGTGTTGCCGATGGGGAAGAACAGCTCCGGGTCCTCGTCGAGGCAGGCAGAGCGGTCGCGCCAATCCATGGCTTTCGCAGAACTCACTTTCACAGGGGAGACGGCATCAGGGCGCGCGGATGTGAATACTTTCACGAGCGCGCTCTCCACAGTGGCAAGGATTGCATCGGGAGACAACCCCTTTCGGTGGTCGGTTTTGTCACAGCCCCGGAACAGCGCCGGTGCTCGTCCGCCTCCGGTACCCACGCCGGGCCCCCGTACGCGGACGCCCGTACGCTGAGGTCCGTGCGCGACGACGCGGGCCATCTCTCGCCCACCCCGCTCGTGGTCGCGGCCGGCCTGGCCGCGGTCGAGGGGATCCTGGTGATCGGGTTCGCGGCGCTCGAGGCGGCCAGCGTCCATGCCGACCGGGCGGCGATGGGCGTGACCACGTCGGTCTTCTTCGCCCTGCTCGGCGCCCTGCTCGTGGCCTGCGCGTGGTACGTCGTACGCGGCCGCACCTGGGCCCGGAGCCCGCTGGTGGTCTCGCAGCTGATGGCGCTCGGGCTGGCCTGGAACTTCCTCGGTGGTGGCACGACCTGGGTCTCGGTCGTGCTGACCGTCGTCGCCGTCGTTGTGCTGGTGGGCCTGCTCCACCCGGCCAGCGTCGAGGCGCTCGCCCACCATGGCGACGAGGCGTAGGCACCGCTCACACCGGCTCCTCCAGCGTCGTCCGCAGCTGCTCGAGGGTGCGGCTGAGAAGCCGCGACACGTGCATCTGGCTGACCCCGATCTCGGCCGCGATCTCGGCCTGCGTCCTGTTGCGGAAGAAGCGGAGCAGCAGGATCCGCTTCTCGCGGCTCGGCAGCGCCTCGAGCAGCGGCTTGATCGACTCCCGGATCTCGATCTGCTCGAGCTCCTCGTCATCGAGTCCCATCATGTCCAGCAGTGAGACGCCGGTGTCGTCGCCGGAGTCGTCCGCGGCGTCAAGGCTTAGCGTCGAGTAGGCGTTGCCCGACTCGATGCCCTCGACGATCTCCTGGACGGTGCAGCCCATCGACTCCGCCAGCTCGCGCGGAGTGGGGGACCTGCCGAGCGACTGGGTGAGCTCGGCCGTGGTGGTGCCGATCTGCATCCGCAGCTCCTGGAGCCGGCGCGGCACGCGGATCGCCCACCCCTTGTCTCGGAAGTAGCGCTTGATCTCGCCGATGATCGTCGGTGTCGCGTACGTCGAGAACTCGACGCCGCGGTCGAGGTCGAAGCGGTCGATCGCCTTGATCAGACCGATCGTGCCGACCTGCACCAGGTCCTCGAACGGCTCACCACGGTTGCGGAACCGCCGGGCGCAGTGCTCGACCAGCGGCACGTGGAGGGAGACCAGATGGTCGCGCGCGTCCAGCCGTACCGACTCCGGAACCGCGGGGTCGCGGAACTGCCCGAACAGCAGCGTGCTCTGCTCACGCGTCTCGTCGATCCGGTGCTGCGAGCCGGGCCCTGGCCCGCGCAGCGGTCGTGGGGGCTCCGAGCCCCCTTCGAGACTCATCTCAGCCGTGGGCTCCGGGGTCGTGGACCATCAGGCACGACCACGCCCGTCGGCCAGGGCCAGGCTCGAGTCGGTCGAGAACGTCACCGTGAGCTGGTGCTCGTCGGCGTTCGCGGACGCCTCGGTCGCGAGCGTGCTGAGCACCTGCCAGGCGAAGCTCTCGTAGTCGGGCTCGCTGCGGCCCTCGGTCTGGACGCGTACCGAGATGGTCAAGGTTCCGCTGGTCTGCCGGAAGTCGGCCTCGAGGTCGCCGCCGGGGATCGCCTCGGGCAGCACGAGGGCGCAGGCCTCGCCGACCGCGATCCGCAGGTCCTCGATGTCGTCGACGGTGAAGTCGAGCCGCGCAGCCAGGCCGGCGGTCATCGTGCGCAGCACCGACACGTAGGCGCCGTCGGCCGGGACGCGCAGCGAGGCGTCAGGCTTCTCGAGTGCGGGGCGGTCCATCGCGTGCCTTCCGAGCGCTGGGTGTGGATCGTCACCCTAGCCGTGCCCCGTAGTCGGTCGTGCAAACATCTCGCCACACCCTTTCGGGCATCAGAAGCGGGGTTCTGCCGGAGCCGGGCACCGGTGCCGCTGCGTCTCCGTCGCCCGGCTCGGCGCGACATGCTCACGGGGGAGTCGCTGGTGGCGGTGGGCGACGCCTCCGGTTCGATGCCGACCCCAAGCCCGGTGGGGCAGACGTTGTCCAGAATGAAGCCCCAGGCAAGCTGATGATCGACGGGGTATCGAGTTCCTCCCAGGGTGAATGAGATCGTCCCGTCACCCATCGTGACCGTCGTGGTGGGGACGGCCGATCCGATGGCGGCATCGGGGGCTGCTTGCCCGCCGCAGGCGCTGAGCGCCAGGGCGCCGACGCCGACCAGAAGTCCGGCTCTCGCCTGCATTCCAGTTCCGATCGTCATACCGGAGGACCGCGAGGACCGCAAGCGGGCGGTCCTCGCCGCCACGCTCAACCCCCTCGCGGACCTTCTCTGGACCTCATCGGCGTCAGGCCGGTACAGCGCATCTCAGGCAAGTACAGATCTCAGGCCTTCTTGGTCTCCCAGAAGATCTCCGCGATCTCGTCGATCTTGGCCAGCAGCTCGTCGGCCTTGCCGGCGTCCAGCTCGCCCTTGGTGCCGCTGGCGCCGGCCAGCTTCGTGGCCTCGTTCACCAGGGTGTGCAGCTGGGGGTACTTCTCGAAGTGGGGAGGCTTGAAGTAGTCGGTCCAGAGCACCCACAGGTGGTGCTTGACCAGCTCGGAGCGCTGCTCCTTGATCAGGATCGCGCGGGTGCGGAAGTCGGGGTCGTCATTGTCGGCGACCTTGGCGATGATCGCCTTCACCGACTCCGCCTCGATGCGCGCCTGGGCGGGATCGTAGACACCGCAGGGAAGGTCGCAGTGGGCCGACACGTCGACCGTGGGAGCCAACAGCTTCGCGAACATCGGGGTCCTCTCGTCGTGGGTGATGTGGGACGTGGGACAGGGTTCTCGTCCCCTTCCTGGGACACTACTCCGCGTGCCGAGGCCCTCTGGACCGGGTTCGTACCCGCTGCGACCACGCGCATTCGGCCTGGCCCGGGTGCACCACACGTCCATGAGCCCGACCCTCCGGCCCGGTGACCGGCTGCTGGTGCGGTACGCCGCGCCGGTCGCGGCCGGCCGGCTCGTCCTGGCCCGCTTTCCCGACGGCACGCTGGCCGTCAAACGGGCGGTCGAGGCCCGCGAGACGCGCACGGGCGAGCCCGGCTGGTGGCTGCTCAGCGACAACCCCGACGAGGGCGTGGACTCGCGACACCGTGGGGTGATCGCCGAACGTGACGTGGTGGCCGTGGTCGTGGCGCGGTTGTGGCCGCGGCCCGGGCCCGTGCGGCGGGCGTGACCCGGAGCCGATCGCTGTCTGTCCACGGACGCGCGGCCGGTACGGCTCGGCGTACCTGCTGTGCCACAGTGACTGGGTGGCTGGCCCAGACCCGCGCACCGACCCCCCCGGCGACCATCGCTTCGCCGGCGACCCCGTCTTCGACCTCCACGTCGGCGGCAAGATGGAGATCCGGTCGCGGGTCGCGCTCGACGACCGCGACGATCTCTCGCTGGCCTACACGCCGGGGGTCGCGCGGGTGTGCGAGGCGATCGCGGCCGACCCGTCGCTCACCCAGCAGTACACCTGGGTCCCGAACACCGTGGCGGTCGTGACCGACGGCACCGCCGTGCTCGGGCTCGGCGACATCGGGCCCGCGGCCGCGATGCCGGTGATGGAGGGCAAGGCGGTGCTGTTCAAGCAGTTCGGCGGCGTCGACGCCGTCCCGATCTGTCTGGCCACCACCGACGTCGAGGAGATCATCGCGACCGTCGCCCGGCTCGCGCCCAGCTTCGGCGGGATCAACCTGGAGGACATCTCCGCCCCTCGGTGCTTCGAGATCGAGGAGCGGCTCAAGGGGATGCTCGACATCCCGGTCTTCCACGACGACCAGCACGGCACCGCCGTCGTGGCGCTCGCTGCCCTCACCAACGCCCTCACCCTGACCCGGCGTACGCCGGCGACCACGCGCGTGGTCGTGTCGGGCGCCGGGGCCGCCGGCGTGGCCGTGGCGCGGATCCTGCTCAACGCCGGCGTCGGCGACATCGCGGTGGTGGACCGGAAGGGCGTGCTGAACTCGCGACGTACCGACCTCACCCCGGTGAAGAAGGCGCTGGCGGGCGACACCGCGGACCGCCACGACCGGTACGGGTCGCTGGCCGACGTGATGGTGGGGGCCGACGTCTACCTCGGCGTCTCGGGCGGCACCGTGCCCGAGGAGGTCGTCGCGAGCATGGCCGAGGACGCCATCGTCTTCGGCCTGGCCAACCCGACGCCCGAGGTGCCGGTCGAAATGGCGCACCGGCACGCGCGCGTCGTCGCGACCGGGCGGTCGGACTACCCCAACCAGATCAACAACGTGCTGGCGTTCCCCGGGATCTTCCGGGGTGCCTTCGACGTGCACGCCACCGCGATCACCGAGGGGATGAAGCTCGCCGCGGCCGAGGCCCTGGCCTCGCTGGTCGGTGACGACCTCGCCGACGACCTGATCGTCCCGTCGCCGTTCGACCCGCGCGTCGGTCCGGCGGTGGCCACCGCGGTCGCCGCCGCCGCCCGCGCCGACGGGGTCGCCCGCCGCTGACCTCGACTCGGTGTTCATGGGGGCGGATGAGCGGGGCAACCCTCATCGCTAGGGTCGGAGCATGTTCGCCGTGTACGCCGAGGGGTTCAGCCCCGACGATCCGCTGTCCGGCCTGGCGATGGGGGAGCGGCCCGATCCTGAGGTGCCGGAGGGATGGACCACGGTCGAGGTGAAGGCGACCGCGCTCAACCACCACGACCTGTGGTCGCTGCGTGGCGTCGGGCTCCGGGAGGAGGCGCTGCCGATGATCCTCGGCTGCGACGCCGCGGGCATCGACGAGGACGGCAACGAGGTCCTGGTCCATGCGGTGATCAGCGACCCGGGGTGGCGCGGCGACGAGACCGAGGATCCGCGTCGTTCGCTGTTGTCGGAGCGCCACCAGGGCACGTTCGCCGACCGGGTGGCCGTCCCGAGGGCCAACCTGGTGCCCAAGCCCGCCTCGCTGTCGTTCGAGGAGGCCGCGTGCCTCCCCACGGCCTGGCTCACGGCGTACCGGATGCTCTACGTGCAGGGCGGGCTGAGGCCGGGACAGTCCGTGCTGGTCCAGGGAGCCGGCGGCGGCGTGGCCACTGCCCTGATCACCCTGGCCCGGGCCGGCGGGCTCCAGGTGTTCGCCACGAGCCGCGACGAGGCCAAACGCGCCCGTGCGCTCGAGATGGGCGCCCACGCGGCGTACGAGACCGGCGCGCGGCTGCCCGACCGCGTGGACGCGGTGATGGAGACGGTCGGTGCGGCGACCTGGACCCACTCCCTGCGCTCGCTACGGCCCGGCGGCACCGTCGTGATCAGCGGCGCGACCAGCGGGCCCAACCCCGAAACCACCGAGCTGAACCGGATCTTCTTCCTCCAGCTCCGGGTGATCGGCTCGACCATGGGCACCCGGGGCGAGCTCGCCCAGCTGGTGTCGTTCCTCGACGCGACCGGCACCAAGCCGCTGATCGACCGCACGCTGCCGTTGGCGGACGCCCGCGAGGGCTTCGCGGCGATGAACGACGGCCACGTCTTCGGCAAGATCGTCTTCACGCGCTGATGGCCACCCACCTGGTCACGGGTGCCGGCTCCGGCATCGGCACGGCGGTCAGCAGCGCGCTGCAGGCCCGCGGCGACGACCTGGTCCTGCTGGCCCGCAGCGAGGAGCGGGCGGCCGAGCTCGCCGGCCGGTTCCCCGGCGCCCGGACGATCGTCGCCGACCTCGCCGACCCCGACGCGGTCGACCGGATCGACGGGCTCCCCGACCGGCTCGACTCGCTGCTGCACGTCGCCGGCATCGTCGAGCTCGCTCCGGTCGCCGACCTCGACACCCGTCACCTGCGCGAGCAGCTCGACGTGAACCTCGTGGCGCCGACCCTGCTGACCCGTGCCTGCCTGCCGGCGCTCCGTGCGGCGCAGGGCATCGTGGTCTTCGTGAACTCCTCCGCCGGGCTGTCCGCCGGCGCCGCGTGGGCGGCGTACGCCGCGTCGAAGTTCGGGCTCCGGGCACTGGCGGACGCGCTGCGCGCCGAGGAGATGGGCAACGGCGTGCGGGTGACGACCGTCTTCCCGTCGCGCACCGCGACCCCTATGCAGGAGAAGGTGCACGAGCAGGAGGGCAAGACCTACGACTCGTCGCTCTGGATCAGCCCGGAGACGGTCGCGGCCACGATGCTGCACGTGCTCGACGTACCGCGCGACGCGACCATCCCCGAGGTGTCCGTGCGGCCACTGGTGCCGTGGGTCCCGCGGTCCTGACCATCTCTGCGTGAGTCCCAGGTCCGGGCCATGGGCTCAGGCCGGCTCGAGCACGAAGATGCGGAGGCGGCGGTGTGTGATGCGGCCCTGGTACCTCAGGTAGCCGCCGTAGACGGAGGCCGAGGCGGCCAGGATCCCGGTGCGCTCCGCCTCGGTGGCGGGCCGCGCCACGGCCTCGAGCGTGACCCCGTGGTGGCGCACCGTGGTGTGCGGGTCGGCCTCGAGGTTGAGCGCCCAGGCGGGCGTGGACGGCTGACCGAAGTTCGTGCCCAGGAGGGCCAGCGTGCCGGCGTACGGCACGGCGATCAGGTGAGTGGTACGCCGCAGCCCGGACCGGCGCCCGGTCGTGCTGACGTCCACGACCGGGAGGCCGGCCAACGCCTCGGGCGCGCTGCTCCGGCCGCCGGTGACCCGGCCGACCAGGTCGTCGAGATGGCGCAGCACCTTGGAGAAGACCCAGGCTCCGGGCCGGGTGGAGGCGAACGCGTGGACCGCCCTGTGGAACAGGTTGGGACTGCGGACGTGGTAGCCGAGGTCGGCGGCGAGACCCATGCCGGCACACGGTAGAGCAGGCTGACCCGGGCGTCACGCCTCGCCACGAGGGTCGGCCAGCAGCAGCCGGCGTACGACGTGCGCGGTGCCCGCCGCCGTCGTGAGCAGCCAGGCGGCCAGGGCGATCCAGACCCAGACCCGGCCGACGTCGGTGAGCACGTCGAGCCCGTCGATCGCGCCCAGTCGGGTACTTGCGACGGCGTACATGCCCAGCGGGAAGACGATGCTCCACAGGTTGGCGTCGTAGTGCAGGGGTACGCGGTGGGTGATGTGGCGCCACCATCCCATCGCGAAGAGGGCGGGCAGTAGCCAGGTGGCCAGCACCCACGCGAAGAGGCTGCCCGCGCGAACACCCTCGCGGGCCACGTCGAGCACCGGGCCCGCCGGCAGGAGGGTGATCTCCGCGCCGGCGAGGGCGGTGATCGCGGCAGCGCCCATCGCCACCCAGTACGGCGGGGTCAGGTCTTCAGCGGAGAAGTCGTAGGCGAGCAGCCGCATCGCCACGAACACCCCGTCGACGGCGTACAGGAAGACACCGAGGCACCAGGCCGCGACCGCCACCGCGGGCAGCGCCTGGCCGGAGTGGGAGTGGGCGAGCACGGCGGCGGCGACCGCGATCGACTGGCCCCCGACCGCCCACATGAACCAGCTGCCGTTGGCCGCGGCGACGATCGGGTGCTCGTCGGCACCGAGCCGGGTCGTCCACGGCACGGCGTACCCGCGCAGCAGCCAGCAGACGGCCGCGACGACCAGCAGCCACAGGGCCTCGCTCGGCCGGCGGTCGGCGATCCGCGCCGCCAGGACATCCGCCGCGGCCACGAAGGTGTAGAACCCGAAACCCCGCAGAGGATGGGTGAAGTCCTCGACCAGCTCGGCGCGGAAGAAGGCCACCCGCCAGGCGTTGAGCACCAGCAGTCCCACGAAGGCCACCACGCCGAGCGCCAGCAGCACACGGGACAGGACGATCCGACCGTCGTCCTGGAGTCCGGTCGAGATGATGCCGGTCGCCATCACCGCGGCGAAGTAGCCAGGGGACAGTCCGCGCAGCGTCGCACGCAGGCGGCGTCCGAACGGCGACCCCGGCGGCACTCAGTCCTCGGGGTCGTCCAGGCGCGCGAGCCAAGTGGCGAAGCGCTCCACAGCCGTCTCGAACTCCGGGTGGGTGTCGGTGAACTCCTGGAGCCGCTCGCCCAGCCATGCCAGCGTGACCTCCTCGTCACCCCGGCGCTGCTGCAGCTCCTCGATGCCGCGGTCGGTGAAGTACATCGCGCGGGCGGCCTCAGTAGTCCTGGACGATGCGGCCGTCCACGCTCTCGAAGGCCTGGGAGATCAGCGACTTCTGCTCCTCGACGTGCCGCTTGGCGGTGCCGACTGACGGTGAGGAGGACTCCGGACGGGTGATGCAGTCGACCGTCGCATCGAGCCGGGGCCAGACGTTGAGGGCGTAGTACGGGGCGGCGCCCATGTTGCCCGGCTCGTCCTGGATCCACCGGACCTTCCTGATCCCGGGGAAGCGCGCCAGCTCGGCCTGGATCTCCTCGACCGGGGCGGGGTAGAACTGCTCCACGCGCCCGATCGCGAACCGTCCGGCGTCCTCGCGCTTGGCCCGCTCGACCATCAGATCCCAGGTGATCCGGCCCGAGCAGATCAGCAACGTGTCGACGCTCCCCGGGTCGGCGTGGTCGTCGGTGATGAAGGGCCGGAAGGTGCCGGAGGTGAAGTCCGCCGGCTGCGAGGCCGCATCCTTGCGCTTCAGCATCGACTTCGGCGTGAACACCACCATCGGACGGTGCTCCTCGCTCAGCGAGTGCTGGCGCAGCAAGTGGAAGTACGACGCGGGCGTGGACGGCTGGGCCACCACGAACGCCTCATCGGCGGCCATGGTCAGCCAGCGCTCGATCCGCGCCGAGGAGTGGTCGGGGCCCTGTCCCTCGTAGCCGTGGGGGAGCAGTAGCACGACCCCGGACTGCTGGCGCCACTTGGCCTCACCGGAGGTGATGAACTCGTCGATCACGGTCTGGGCGCCGTTGACGAAGTCGCCGAACTGCGCCTCCCACAGCACCAGCGCGTCGGGCCGCGCCACGGAGTAGCCGTACTCGAATCCGAGGGCGGCGTACTCGGAGAGCAGCGAGTCGTAGACGTGGAACTTCGCCTGGTCCTCGGTCAGCGCGGTCAGCGGCGTCCACTCGTGGGCGTTGATGCGGTCGATGATCGTCGCGAATCGTGACACGAACGTGCCGCGGCGGGTGTCCTGACCGGCCATCCGCACCGGCCGGCCGTCCATCAGAAGAGAGCCCAGCGCGAGGATCTCGCCGGTGCCCCAGTCGATCGGACCGTCGGCGATCGCGTTCGAGCGGCGCTGCAGTTGCGGCATCACCTTGGGATGGACGGTGAAGCCCTCCGGGGGAGTGACGTAGGCATCGGCGATCCGCTTCATCACCTCGGGGGTGACCGCGGTCTGGGCTGTCCCGACGGACTTCTCGGGGTAGTCGGGCACGGTCGTCCACTCCGTGGGCTGCGAGTCGGCCTCGCGCACCTCGGTGAACACCCGCTCCAGCTGTTGCTGGTAGTCCTTGAGGACCTGCTCGGCCTCCTCGATCGTGATGTCGCCGCGACCGATGAGGGACTCGGTGTAGAGCTTGCGCACCGAGCGCTTCTGCTCGATCAGGTCGTACATCAAGGGCTGGGTGTACGACGGGTCGTCGCCCTCGTTGTGACCGCGCCGCCGGTAGCACACCAGGTCGATGACGACGTCCTTGTTGAATGCCTGGCGGTACTCGAAGGCGAGGCGCGCCACCCGGATGCAGGCCTCGGGGTCGTCGCCGTTGACGTGGAAGATCGGCGCCTGCACCATCCGGGCGACGTCGGTGCAGTACAGCGACGACCGAGACGAGCCCGGCGAGGTGGTGAAGCCCACCTGGTTGTTGACGACCAGGTGGATCGTGCCGCCGGTGCGGTACCCACGCAGCTGCGAGAGGTTGAGGGTCTCGGCCACCACGCCCTGACCGGCGAACGCCGCGTCACCGTGGACCAGCAGCGGCAGGACAGGGTAGTCCGCTCCGCGGTCCAGCACGTCCTGCTTGGCCCGTACGATGCCTTCGAGAACCGGGTCGACCGCCTCGAGGTGCGACGGGTTCGCGGCCACCGAGACCTTGATCCGGTCGCCGGTGCCGGAGACGAACTCGCCCTCGGCCCCGAGGTGGTACTTCACGTCCCCGGAGCCCTGCACGGTGCGCGGGTCGATGTTGCCCTCGAACTCGCGGAAGATCTGGGAGTACTTCTTGCCGACGATGTTCGCCAGCACGTTGAGGCGCCCGCGGTGGGCCATGCCCATGGTGACCTCATCGAGGCCCACCTCCGCGGCGGTCTCGCAGATCTCGTCGATCACGGGGATCGTGGTCTCCGCGCCCTCGAGGCTGAAGCGCTTCTGGCCGACGAACTTGGTCTGCAGGAACGTCTCGAAGGCCTCGGCCTGGTTGAGCTTGAGCAGGATCCGCAGCTGCTCCTCGCGGGGCGGCTTGGTGTGCGGCCGCTCGATCCGCTCCTGGATCCACCTGCGCTGCTCGGGATCCATGATGTGCATGTACTCGATGCCGGTGGTGCGACAGTAGGAGTCGCGCAGGATGCCGAGGATGCCGCG
Source organism: Nocardioides sp. (assembly GCA_025924815.1). Taxonomy (GTDB): domain Bacteria; phylum Actinomycetota; class Actinomycetes; order Propionibacteriales; family Nocardioidaceae; genus Nocardioides. The sequence continues at coordinate 189 of JAICHQ010000031.1, read as the reverse complement.
CAGCTTCATGAACGGCCGGCCCTCACCTCCGAAGGACCCGGTGGCGAACTCGCGGTCGAGATCCCACAGGGTCAGGCCGTGCGACTCCACCTCGAGGTCGGGGTGGCTGCGCTGCCGGTACTCCAGCGGGTCGGTGTCGGCCATCAGGTGGCCGCGCACCCGGTAGGCGTGGATCAGCTCGAGGATCCG
>JAICHQ010000030.1 GCA_025924815.1 Nocardioides sp. | reverse complement strand
TCGCGGACGGTGTCGCGGATCGCGCGGTCCTCGTCGGTGAGGAGGGCGTCGATCTCCAGGAAGTCGTGCACGGCGGAGTCGTGGCTCATCGGCCGGTCCATTCGGGAGTTCGTATTGCGTAGAACGCGCCGTGGAACTCCGAGTGGTCGTGGGTGGTCATCAGCAGGGCCTGGGTCATCGCATCGAGCTCCATCGCGGGCCCGATCGGCATGTCGAGCTCGCGGGTGATCAGGCTCTTGGTCTGCTGCAGGCCGAGCGTCGGGCCGTCGGCCAGCCGCCGGGCCAGCTCGTGGCACGCCTCGTCGAGGTCGCCCGCGTCGTCGAGCAGCCTGGTGACCAGGCCGTAGCGGTCGGCGGTCTCCGCGTCGATCGTGTCGCCGAGCATGAGCAGCTCGGTCGCCCGGCCGTAGCCCACGAGCCGCGGGAGCAGGTACGCCGCCCCCATGTCGCCGCCGGACAGGCCGACCTTGGTGAACAGGAACGCGAACCGTGCCTGCGGCGTGCAGATCCGGAAGTCGGCCGCGATCGCGACCACGCTGCCGGCGCCGGCGGCGATGCCCTGGATGCCGGCGATGATCGGGATCGGGCACTCGCGCATCGCCCGGATCACGTCGCCGGTCATCTTGGTGAAGCCCATTAGCCCGGCGGCGTCCATCTCGATCAGCTCGCCGATGATCTCGTTGACGTCGCCTCCGCCGCAGAAACCCTTGCCCTCGCCGCGGATCACCAGCACCCTCGTGTCGCCGCGGTGGGGCAGCTCGGCGAGCAGGTCGCGCAGGTCGGCGTACGACTCGAAGGTCAGCGGGTTCATCTTCTCCGGCCGGTTCAGGGCCACCGTGGCAACGCCGTCGGCGACGGAGAAGTCGAAGTGCCGCCACTCGTCGGTGATGCCGGCGCTGGCGCGGTATCGCGTCACTGCGTCCCCTTCATGAGTCCACGGGCGATGATCGTCCGCTGCACCTCGGAGGCGCCCTCGTAGATGCGCGGCGCCCGCACCTCACGATAGAGCCGCTCGAGCAGGTGGCCCTTCTGGAGACCCCTCGCGCCGTGCAGCTGGACCGCCTGGTCGACCACCCACTGGGCCGTCTCGGTGGCGAAGAGCTTGGCCTGGGCCGCGCTGGTGGTGATCGCGCCCGCCGCCGCTCCGTCGTCGTACGCCGCGGCCGCGCGACGTACCAGCAGGCGGCCCGCCTCGACTCGTGTCGACATCTCCGCGAGCGTGTGCTGGGTGACCTGCTGGTCGATCAGCCTGCCGCCGAACAGCTCGCGCTCCTGCGCCCAGGCGACGCTGGCCTCGAGCGCCGCCTGACCCATGCCGACGGCGAAGGCGCCGACGCTCGGGCGGAACAGGTCGAGGGTCCGCATCGCCACCGCGAACCCCTGGTCGACCTCGCCGAGCAGGTCGTCGCGGGTGACCCGGACGCCGTCGAAGTGAAGGGTGCCGAGCGCGTGGGGGGCCACCATGTCGAGCCGCTCGCCGGTGAGGCCCGGCACGTCACCGGCGACCGCGAACGCCGTGATCCCGCGCGCCCGGGCCCCGGGGGTCGTGCGGGCGAAGACGGAGTACACGTCGGCGTCCGGGGCGTTGGAGATCCAGGTCTTGGTGCCGTGCAGGGTCCAGCCGTGCGGGTCCGGGCGGGCCTCGAGGGCCAGCGCGCCCGCGTCGGAGCCGGCGTCGGGCTCGGAGAGGGCGAAGGCGGGTACGACGTCGCCGCTCGCGACCCCGGGGATCCACCGGTCGCGGGTGGCGTCGGTGCCGGACTGGAGGATCGGGTAGGAGCCGAGCCCCTGCAGCGCCAGGGCGGTCTCGGCCTCGGTGTTGACGGTCGCGAGCATCTCGCGGAGCAGGCACAGCTGCATCGCGGCGGCGTCGCGCGGAGGTCCGTCCGACGCGCCACCGAAGAGGCCGCGGAGGAGTCCGGCCTCGCCCATCGCCGTGACCAGCGGGCGGTTGACGGCGCCGTGCACAGGTGGGATGGCCTCCAACGACGTCGCGGCCGACCGCACCCACACGGCGTACTCCTGCTGCTCGCGGGTGAGCCCGTACGCCGTGGTCACGCCGCCGACCATACCCGCGACCGTATGGCGCCTTGACAACGCCCGTCAAGAAGACGCTATGTTCGGATAGTCCCCGACGAAATGGCTGTCTTTCCGGCCGAGACACGACCATTGTGTCGGGGACTATCCGGCAAGGCGGAGGACGGATGCGGATCGCGGTGATCGGTGGGGGCCCCGGGGGTCTCTACTTCTCGGCCCTCGCCCAGCAGCTGTCGGCCATGGGTGGCCGCTCGAGTGGCCGCTCGGGTGGACAGTCGCACGAGATCACGGTCTGGGAGCGGAACGCCGCGGACGACACGTTCGGGTTCGGGGTGGTGTTCAGCGACGAGACCCTCGGCGGCATCGAGCACGCCGACCCCGCGATCTTCGCGCAGATGCAGCGCGAGTTCGCGATCTGGGACGACATCGACGTCCACTTCAAGGGCGAGGTGATCACCAGCGGCGGCCACGGGTTCGCGGCGATGAGCCGGCGCCGGCTGCTGGAGATCCTGCAGGAGCGGTGCCGCCAGCTCGGGGTCACACTCCACTTCCGGACCGAGGCGCCCGAGGTCGACGAGCTCGCCGCGTCGTACGACCTCGTCGTGGCGGCCGACGGCCTCAACTCATCCGTGCGCCGGCGGTACGCCGACACGTTCCACCCGACGCTCGACGTGCGCGACTGCCGCTACATCTGGCTCGGCACCGACCTGGTCTTCGACGCGTTCAAGTTCTACATCCGGGACACGCCGTACGGCGTCATGCAGATCCACGGCTACCCGTTCGACGCCACCGGCTCGACGTTCATCGTCGAGATGACCAGCGAGGTCTGGCGCCGTGCGGGCTTCGAGGACTACGCCGATCGCGAGTGGGCCCCGGGTGAGTCCGACGAGAAGTCGATCGCCCTGATCCGCGAGCTCTTCGGCGACGTGCTGGACGGCCACGACGTGATGGCCAACAACAGTCGCTGGATCAGCTTCACCACGGTCCGCAACGAGCGCTGGGTCCACGCTGCACCCGACAGGGGGGCAGTGGTGATCCTCGGCGACGCCGCCCATACGGCCCACTTCTCCATCGGCTCCGGCACCAAGCTGGCGATGGAGGACGCGCTCGCACTGGCCGCCTGCCTGCACGAGGAGCCCGACACCGCCCCCGACAATGTCCGCAGCGCGCTGGCGACGTACGAGGAGGAGCGCAACGCGGTCGTGCTGTCCACCCAGCGCGCGGCGCAGGCCAGTCTGGAGTGGTTCGAGAACCTCGCGCAGTACGTCCACCAGGACCCCACCCAGTTCGCCTTCAACATCATGACCCGCTCGCGCCGGGTCACCTACGACAACCTGCGCGTGCGCGACCCGGAGTTCGTCTCCCGCTGCGAGTCGTGGTTCGCGTCGTCGGTCCAGGGCGGGCGCCCCGACACCCCGCCGATGTTCCAACCGGTCACCCTGCGCGCCTCCGGACCTTCGGTGGGCCCCGGCCTGACCCTGAACAACCGCGTGATCGTCTCGCCGATGGACATGTACGTCGCGCACGACGGCGTGCCGACCGAGTTCCACGTCGTGCACCTCGGCGGCAAGGCGCTGGGCGGGGCGGGCCTGGTGATGACCGAGATGATCTGCCCCTCGGCGATCGGCCGGATCAGCCCGGGCTGCGGTGGACTGTGGACGGACGAGCAGCGTGACCGCTGGAAGCGCGCGGTCGACTTCGTGCACGCTCACACCTCGGCCGCGATCGGCGCCCAGCTCGGCCACTCCGGCGCGAAGGGCTCGACCAGGCTGATGTGGGAGGGCATCGACGAGCCGCTCCCGTCGGACAACTGGGACGTCGTCGCCGCCTCGCCCGTCGCCTACTCCCCCGCCAACCAGACGCCCCACGAGCTCGACCGCGCGGGGCTCGACGAGATCCGCGCCGAGTTCGTCGCCTCGGCCCGACGCGCGGCCGAGGCGGGCTTCGACCTGCTCGAGCTGCACTGCGCGCACGGGTACCTGCTCTCCGGCTTCCTCTCACCGGTGACCAACCGGCGTATCGACGAGTACGGGGGCGACGTCGCCGGCCGCCTGCGCTTCCCGCTCGAGGTCTGGAACGTGATGCGCGAGGTGTGGCCCGCCGACAAGCCGATGACGGTGCGCATCTCCGCGACCGACTGGGTCGAGGACGGCCAGTCGCTCGAGGACGCACTGGCGGTGGCCGCGGCCTTCGCCGACGCGGGCGCGGCGGCCATCGACGTCTCGACCGGACAGGTCACCAAGCGCGAGCGACCGGCATTCGGCCGCAGCTACCAGACGCCGTACGCCGACGCGATCCGCAACCGCCTGGGCATCCCGACGATCGCGGTCGGCGTGATCTCGTCGTACGACGACGTGAACTCGATCCTGATGGCCGGCCGGGCCGATCTCTGCGCCCTCGGACGGGCGCACCTCTACGACCCGATGTGGACGCTGCACGCGGCCGTCGAGCAGGACTACGACGGGCCTGGCGCGATCTGGCCCGACCCGTGGCGCGCCGGCCGTCGCAGGCCGCAGACCGGCCGCACCGACGGCCCGAAGCCGCGGCTGGAGCTGATCCGCTCGGGTGCGACCGGGACGTCGCACCGTCGGTGGCGCCCCAATCCGGACCTGCCCTAGCCGATCTGTCGCGAGACGGTCCGGCGGTGACTCGCCAGGTCGATCACGTTGTCGCGGTTCACACCCGGGGGTGCCTTGCGCAGCGTGCGCTGGGTGACCCTGCCGCCGCGCGCGGAGACGATGACGAGACGACGCGTCGTGGAGTCGTACGCCGCGACGACGCCGTCGTAGCTTCGTGCTCCGGCGTCGACCACGACGAGACCGCGCAGGCCTCCGACGGCGGCCGCAAGCTGCGCGCGCTCGTGCGGGCGGATCGTCGAGCCGTCACCGGACACGGTCCACTCCGCGTCGACGAGCCACGCGCTCTCGTCCGGTCGGAAGGGCGGGTCGACCTCGACGGCTCCGGCGTACTCCATGCTCTCCACTCCTCACGTTCGGTGCCTCCACTCTTGCCCGGCCTCAGGCCTGCTCAACCCACTCGATGCAGGCCTGTGGATGACGGCGCGCACGGTCGCCGGATCCGGTGCATCGTCCTCGGTATGACCGACACTCCGTTCCGCCCCGTGCTGCGCACCCAGGCCGACGTCGAGCAGATGTGGCGGCGCCTGATGAGACCGCTCGGGTTCGGCAGCGAGTCGCTGTGGGTGATCGTGATCGAGGGCGAGAAGCCGGTGCCGCACATCCTCGAGATCGTCGAGCTCGGTGAGCCGCCCGATGCTGACGGGATCGAGGCGTACGCCGGCGTCCTCGAGCCGCTCACCGGTCCCGACACCAGGTTCGCCATGCTCCTCTCGCGACCCGGCGGTGGCCGGCCCGACGCCACCGACCGGGCCTGGGCCCGCGCGCTGTACGCCGCGGGTCGCCACGCCGGCGCCCGGCTCGAGATGATCCACCTCGCCCACGACCACGACATCTATCCGCTGGCACTCGACGACCTGCTGGCCGAGCCGGCGTGAAGTGAGTACCTTGGTCGGCACGTCGACAGCCGTCTCGGGAGGCACCGCTTCGATGGGTGTACGCCGAACCCTCGCCGCCGCGCTCGCGGCGCCGCTCCTGCTCCTGGCTGCCTGCGGCGGCACCGACACCTCCACCGCCGACCCGCCGATCTCCCCGGATGCCACCACGTCGTCGCCCACGGGTCAGCCGCACCGGGAGAGTCCGGAGCACTTCATCCGGCGCTGGGCCAGGGCGGATACGAGGATCCAAGTCACCGGCGACACTTCGAAGTTCCGCGAGATGTCGAAAGGCTGCGAGGGATGTACCAGACTTGCCGATCTTGTGGATCGCATCTACCACCGCGGTGGATACGTTCACACGAAAGGTTGGCGGGTCAGGAAGATCACTCAGACCACGGCAAACATCTTCGATCTCTACGTGTTCTCACGCCCTACCACTTACACCGATTCTGACAACGGGCCGGTGCACCATCTCCCAAGCGGCCCTGCGCACTTCCAGTTGAGGCTCACACGGCAACCAGGCAACTGGAACGTATCGGCCCTCGTTCAGATGGCGTCATCGTGACGCGAGCGATGCTGCTCGCCTTAGCGCTCGTGGCGTCTATCAGCGTCATGGCGGGGGCGGCTTCCGCGGCGGACGAGTGTCAGGGGTCAGGTGGGTTGACTGGCGTCGCTGTCGGCTGCCTCAAGTCCGGGTCTGAGACGAGCGAGTACATCGCGGGCCACTCGGACCACACCTACTCGATCCGCCCGGCATGCGAGGTGGGGGGCACGGCCTCCTGCGCGGCACCGGCGACCTGCAACATCGAGAGGCACGACGGGTTCCTCTACAACGTCTACCAGGACGACGACCCCGACCCGCTCGGCTGGCAGGCGTGCCTGACCAAGCAGGAGGCCAAGCACCTCGGCGGGGTCACCCCGGCCATGGTGGAGCACGCGTTCCGACGCCTGGCCTGGCCGGCCTCGGAGCTGGTGGTGCAACCGCCGAACGGCAAGACGCTGGTCAACTTCGACACGAACTTCTACACGACCAACACCGCCCCGTCGACCCAGACCGTCACCCTGCTCGGCCGGCCGGTGACGATCGAGGCGACCCCGACGCAGTACACCTGGCACTTCGGTGGTGTGGGTGAGGGCACGGCCGGTGACCTGAGCACCACCGACCCCGGCGCGGCGTACCCCGACCTGCGTGTCACCCACCGCTACACCCGGACCGGCGCCGTGCAGCCGAGCGTCGACACGACGTACGCCGGGCGTTACCGGGTCGGCAACGGAGGCTGGCGGAACATCCCTGCCAACCTGACCGTGCCGGGCGTCCGCGTCGACCTCCAGGTCGTCAGCGCCACCCCGCATCTGGTCGGCTACTGAGGCTCACCGGCCCACCTCCGACGCCGTTCCCAGACCCCGCAGCTCTTCCTCGAGCCGAGCCGCACCAGGAACAGCTCGGCTTCCCCTTCGACCGTCTTGTCGGTCACGCGGCTCCTCACGTCCTTCGATTGAACCGGATCCGTCCATCGGGCATCCGGTCGGAGCGCCATGCGGGATCGTGGGCCCGGTGATGGTGGAACGGGCAGAGCAGGAGCCCGTCCTTCAGATCGGTGCGCCCGCCCTGCGACCAGGGCTTCTTCGCATGATGGGCCTCACACCAGGCGGCGGGGATGTCGCAGTCCTGCGCTCGGCAGGTGCGGTCTCGGACGTCCATGGCCCTGCGCTGTGAAGACGAGAACAGCCGCCGGGTCCGGCCCAGGTCCAGGATCTCCGACTTCGCGCCGAGGACGATGGGACGATCCCGGCGGTGCACGCCAACCGCCGCGCCTCGGACGCGGAGACGAGATCGCCGGTGGAGGTCTCGGCCAGGCCGAGCCCGGACCGGAGGGTGTCGAGGTCGAGGGTGACCAGCACCGCCGTCGCGGCACCGCCGTGACGAGGCAGCCCGGCGGCGGGGATGTGCTCCAGCAGCGCGCAGAACGCCTCACCCCGGCGACGCGAGAGCGGGAGCCCGTCGACCTCGGAGTCGAGGGCGACCCGACGGGGCGAGGTGTAGGCATCCAGGTAGACACGCAGCCGATCCGCCACGTGATCGGGCACCCGAGCGAACACGTCGGTCACCCCGTCAGGGCGGGGTCGGAACGACAGCCGGGTCACCGCTCGCGCCCGCTGCTCCTCAGCCAGCAGCGACCGCTCCGCGTGGGCGTCCGCGACCTCAGGGGCGATCACCTCGAGCGCGTGCCGGCCCAGCCGGCGCAGGGCGACCGGGTCGAAATGACCCGCCTCGGCCAACAGGTGGGCCTCCGCCTTGCGCCGCAGCCCCGGGTCGAGATCATCGGGCAGCTCGTCGAGGACGTGGACCAGGACCTCCGCCTGCTCCCAGTCACCCCGCCGAGGGCGACACCCTCGGCAACCTGGGTCCATCGCTCGCGGAGCGCGGCCCCGATCCGCTCGTCTCGCATCGCCTCGCGACGCGACGTACGCGTCTCGACCGCCAGCACCGACGCCGCCGACCGAGCGCCCCACTCCTCCGCCACGTCACCACTGACGGCCAGCACCTCGGCGCGTAGACCGGCCACGCGCGAGGCGGCCCGGGTCAGCGCAGCCAGCAGCTCGGTCTTCTCGGCCACCGACAGGTAGCAGGGGTCGGACCCGGCCGCCCCGTCGAGCGCCGACTCCAGGGCGTGGGCAGCGGCCAACAGGGGAGGCACCCGGTCCGGACTGGAGATCGACATGAGAAAAGCCAAGCACCCACCACCGACAAATCATGGTCTTATCGAGGCCCATATCCCACATTCCGAGATATCCACAGAAAGGAACTCGGCATTGACTTTCCGAGTTCGAGTGGTCCTTTCCCGTTCAGCGACTTTCGCCACCGAAAGCGGCTGCACCACCAGCCGCAGCGACTAGCCGCGCTCATCGCGGGACACATCGATCCACACGCTCGGGCACCCGCGCGGCCGCCCGTTCCGGGTCGGCTGGCGGGTGCGGCCGGCGACGTCGAAACCCGCCCGCGTCACCAGCGCCTCGGCGGACCGCGCGGTCGGCGGGTCGCCGTACTCGCTCATCACGAGGCGCCCACCCGGCGCGACGACGTGGTCGAGCTGGTGCTGGATCAGCGCCGCGTGCAGCTCCGGCGGTACGACGTCCAGCAGCAGGTGGACGACCTCGAATCTCTCGCCCTCGGGGTGCATCCATCTCAGCGCGTCCCCGACGAAGAAGTGAGAGGCGAGCGACGGATGGTCGGCGCGCGCCCGGTCGACGAGCTCCGGTGCGATGTCGACGCCGTACGGCGTGAGCTCGATGCCGATCTCCGACGCCCAGCCCACCATCGAGATGGCGAGGTGGCCGTTCGCGCACGCCTGGTCGAGGAGCCTCACCGAGAGACGAGCCGGGTCCAGCGCCTCGACCAGCTTGCCGCGCGCGTCGCGCCACTCCTCGTCGGTGCCCCCGAAGCCCGAGCCGCCCTGCGCGGTCGTCGCCGCGAGGTTTATCCCCGTCAACGTGCGGTGCACGTCGGCCGCCCGTCGCTCATAGGTCATCGACCGGCGCGACTCGTCGGCGCCCTCGACCAACGAGGCGAGCGCGCCGTCGCCCTGCTCGCGGAGCAGCGCGGCTCCGTCAGCGACCGGGCCGGTCCACCACTCGACCTCGGCGGCGTCCATCCGGGTCCCGGCATACCTTCCGCCGAGCACCCAGAACACCACGTGCCGACGGTCGCCATCGAGCGCGAACGGGTGCGTCTCCTGACGCCGGAACCCCATCGTCTCCATCGGGATGCGCAGTACCGCGTCGTCCCACACGTCCTCGCCGTCCGCCGGCGCACCGGACGGCACCACCCAGCGCCCCTCGCGTCGATGCAGCACCAGCACCGCTCCACCCGGGGCGTCTGGGTCCCGGACGAGGCAGGCGACGCTCACCCGCCGCACGCCCTGCCACACCACGGCATCGGGTTCGTCGACCGGCGCGAACCGCTCGGTATCACGCCCCAGCGCGGGCCACCCGGCGTACCCGAGCTCGCAGGCGAGCGTGTGCTGGACGGCGGTGAGCTTCACACCGGGCGACGTACGCCGCTGCTGGCGGAGCCGTTCCTTCGCGCGCCGGCGGGCCTGCTCGAGATCGATCATGACGGTTCCTCCATGATGCCGACGTCCGCTGGTCGGCGGAGAGACCGTGGAAGATCTGCTCGGGCGGTGCTCGGGTGGGCTCGGCCCTTTCCGCGGACGGGACGCACCCCTGGAGTGCGCGCCCGGCGAATCTACTCCCGGTGCACGGGGGCCTCAACGACCCGTCCCGCCGCCCTGCCACACTCGCGGCATGCCGCTCCTTGCTCATCGCCGGGCCTGGCCGACCGCGGTCGCGGCCGACGCCGTCGCGGTCCTGGTCTTCGTGGTCATCGGCCGGGCCAATCACGGCGAGTCCACCGGCGCGCAGGGCGTCTGGCACACCGCCTGGCCGTTCCTCCTGGGCGCCGCGCTCGGTCTCGCGCTGACGGCGTACGCGAAGGTCACGCCGACCGCGATCCGAGCCGGGGTGCGCGTCTGGGTGTGGACCGTGGTGATCGGGTTGGTGGTCAGGTCGGCGACGGGGGGCGGTACGGCGCCGGCGTTCGTGGTCGTGGCCATCGTCGTGCTCGGTGTCCTCCTCGTGGGCTGGCGAGCCGCCCTGGCCTGGACGACCTGGCGCTCAGGCCGGCAACGCCTCTTCGGCCGTCGCTGACAACGCCGCTGCGCACAAGGGCACAAACCACCCTTGTGGATGGACCGGACCTCCCACCACGCGACCTACGGTTGCCTCCTCACCGGCCGGTGACTCCTCGGGAGACACGCTCGGCCGCGGGAGCCACCGGCTCGGCGGTGAGGGCGACGGCCCGGTCGCCACGGGGGTGACCGGGCCCTCGCCGACCATGCGACGCAGCCGTTGCCGGACATCGTGGTCAGCCCGCCCAGGCTGGCCCGCACAGGCTGGCGGCACAAGTTGCCGGCACAGGCAACCTCCCCGGCCGTCCGACGACCGGGGAGGCTCGTAGGAGAAGCCGAGGGCTCGCGTCAGCGCAGCGCGGCCGCGAGGGTGCGGACCGACAGGTTCTGCGGGTAGTTGATCGTGGTCGCGTCGCGAGAGATCTCGGGCTGCAGCGGCGAGTGCATCCGCACCCAGCGCCGGTAGCCGATCGCGGTCATCGACTGGTAGTGGAAGCTCCGCTCCCGCAGACCGCGCTCCACCTCCAGGCTCAGCCCGTCGGCGATCAGCATCCCGTGCACGATCCCCGGGCGCGACTCGGCCCGCAGCCAGTCGACGGACAGCGCGAGCTGGTCGAGCGCCCCGATCCCGACGGCCGTGGTCTTGTTCTCCACGACCAGCCAGTCGTCGGCGGCACCCTTCTCGCAGTCGTGGGTGAACCGCAGCAGCAGGTCGGCACGCCGGCCGTCGACGAACATGTGCTGCTGACCGCGTACGCCGTCCATGTCCTGGTTGGCGAGCCGTACGGCGTACCCCAGCTTGTGGAGCACGTCGAGGCGTGCGAGCAGCCAGCCCTCGACGGCGTCGCGGTTCGGCAGCGCCCAGACCGGGTACGGCGACGGACGGCCCTCCGCGTCGGGGCCGTACGTCGCAAGCCACGCGTCGAGGATCTTCAGGTACCGCTCTGCGTCGGCATCCTCGATCATCAGCCGGTCCATGCAACGGGTGAGCAGGCCGAACCGCCCGATCAGCGGATAGCGGGTCACCGTCTCGATCGGCAGCATCAGCGTGTCGGCGAGCTCGGACTCGGTGACGTCCACGCTCTCGGGCAGCTGCCACTGCCCGTCACCCAGCCGCAGGAGCAGCCGGTCGAGCACCGGACACCCCAGCCGGCCGATGACCAGCGGCGGAGCCACCACCGAGATGTCGTCGGTCAGGCACTCGTCCACGGTCTCGTGGGCGATCGCGGTGAACGCCGATACCTTCTCGTACGGCTCACCCGTCGTCGCCATGACGGCGTTGATGACCTTGTCGGACTCAGCCATGCGCCACACCCCCCCAGATGTCGTCAGGGCAAGGGTAGTGAGAGGCCGCAGGAAAACACCTGACCCGCCCGGGCCAGGGGTATTCCTTTACCTTCGGGGGGCCGACGGAGGCACCCGATGGGCGCCGCCCCCAGGGCGCCGCCCACCCGGCGAGCTCCATGACGTTTGTACGTCGTGAGAGCGCGCCCCGTCAGCCGAATCCGGGAATCTTTGCCACCCACGACCTCACCGGTGATAGCTGCGACACGGCTGCGAGCGCAGCGATCGGCACGGCGGCGCCTTGGGCGGCACGTGGATGCCGGCCACCGTCGTCAGCAGCAGCGACGAGGGGTGGCGTCGGTCGGCGGCCACCCAGACCCGCTGCCCGTGGTCGAGGGTGCGGAACGCCCACAACGGCTTCGCGGCGCCCGGCGCGTCGAGGGTGATGCGCAGCCGGTCGCCCTTGCGGAACGGCTGGGCGAACGCCGGGATCTCCAGGCGCAGCAGCCGGAAGGTGCCGGCGGGCATCGGCTTCGCGTCGCGCTCGAGGTCGGTGTGCACCGGCCGCAGGGCGGTCGACGACGGGGCCAGCGTGCGGTGGCTGGCGCGCAGCCACCCGCTCTGCACGTAGACCTCGCGGCCGTTCGGGCGTACGTCGCTCACGGTCGCCTCGAGGTCGACGTCCTTCGCCCGGGTGCGGACCCACACGTCGAGCGAGCCGCCCCCGAGCACGACCGTGGTCTTCCGCATCGGCCTGGTGATCCAGCCGAGCCCGGTGCCCCGCGGGATCTGCCTCCAGTCGTACGCCGGGTGGGCCTGCCAGATGGCGCTGCTGGAGCCGGTGTAGTCGGTGGCGGGCAGCGCCGACGGGTCGGCCGAGAACGATCGCGCCTTGTGGCGACGGCTCTCGGGGGCGTCGCCCAGGCGGCCGGTCGCGCCGAGGTAGAGCCGCATTCGCTGGCCGCCGGGCACCGGCCAGGAGCTGAAGGAGTGCTCGAAGCGGGGCAGGGGTGCTCCGGACGGCTGACCCGCGGCCGCGCCCTCCTCGAACAGCACGCGGATGTGGGGCGCCGACGCGTAGGCCCGCTTCGCCTGGGCGTAGGTCATCCCGGAGTAGTCGTTGCCGGGCGGCATCGACAGCCCCGCGATCCCGGTCAGGGCCTGCGCGACCCGGGGCGCGATCAGCGACGCGAGCCCCGTCGGCACCCGGTGGGCGACGTAGAGGTCGAGGAAGTCGGCGTACCTCCCGAACTCGCCGAGGCTCAGCGCCTCGGTGTGGGAGCCGTTGGACATCGTCGCGTAGAACGCCGGGGAGCTGCGGAAGCGATGCAGGAACGCCGGGAAGTGGCCGCCGGTCTGCTCGTCCTGCCAAGCACCGGCGAGGTAGACCGGGACGTCGATCCGGCGGACGAAGCGGCTCGGGTCGATCTGCTGGTAGTAGGTCTTGTTGTAGAAGGGGTTGTCCTCGATCAGCGCGACCGGGTCGGGGTTCTGCAGGCGGACCAGCTGGTTGCCGTCGCACTCCTGGCTGTTCATCCCCGCCTCCCAGCCCTCGCCGTACGGCTGGGCGTCCTTGGCGCGCTGGGAGGCCCACGGCTCGGCGAACCCGGTGTTGAGGATGCCGCCCGGCCACAGGGTGCCGCGGTAGCTGTCGTCGATCACCGACAGCGGTGTGATCGCGGACAGGTGGGGCGGCTGGGTGCGGGCGACGTAGAGCTGCTCGATGCCGGGGTAGGAGATGCCGACCATCCCGAGCGTGTGGGACTTCACCCACGGCTGCGCGGCGATCGTCTCGATCGCGTCGTAGCCGTCGAGGCTCTGCACCGGCTCGAACGGCAGGAACGACCCGCCGGAGCAGCCCGTGCCGCGGATGTTGACGCCGACGTAGGCGTAGCCCATGGCGTTGAAGATCTGGGCGAACGTCGTGTACGCCGGGTTGCTCGGGTCGTAGCCGCTGTACTCGACCACCGTGGGGTAGGGCGGGGAGCCGAACGCCGGGAAGGACACGTTGGCCGAGAGGGTGGTGCCGTCGCGGGTCTCGATGAAGCCGAACCCCCGGTCGAGGGTCTGCGCGTCGTAGAAGGCCTGGGCAGGGGGCTGGGCGTGCAGGCCGGTGACATGGACGGGCTCGCTGGTGAACGACCGGTCGTCCGTCTGTACGACGTATCGTCCGACGGGGAGCCGGCGCCAGACCAGGCTGCCCTGGGAGTCGACGATGCCGGTGTCGACCACGGCGGTGTCACGCAGCAGCGACAACGCGGCGCCGGGCGTCGCCTGCAGCACCTCGACCTGATGGGTGCCGGGTCGCAGCACCCAGGGCGTGAGCGGGCTCGCCGATGCCGTCTGGCTCGGCGCCAGCATCGCCAGCACGAGCGCGAGTGCGGGCAGGACGACCAGGAGGACACGAGCGGGCGGCGTACGGCGGAGCATGGGCGGATCGTGTCACGGCCGGGCGACACCCGCACCACCTCGCCGGGCCCGAGGGATCGGCGGCTCAGGACAGGGTCTGGTGGAGGCCCGGCTCGGTGAAGAAGGAGAGGTGGACCCGGACCGGCGCGACCAGCGGCCGGACGTAGGCCGTCTCGCGCTCCGGCTCGGCCTGCCACAGCACGCGGTAGTCGGTGTTGTCCCAGACCCAGCGCAGCACCCGCGGGAACACCGCGAACGCGTAGAACCCGAGGGTCAGCAGCACGCAGGGCCACCAGACGACCCACTTGTGGAGCAGGTCGCGGGCGCGGCCGGTGAAGACCAGCCGGCGGCCGCCGAGCGAGAGGTGGCGCGCGTTCCAGCGCTGCACCAGCACCACGGCGTACGGGAAGCCGAAGCCGAGCGTGAGCACGGTCAGGAGCAGGGCGAGCAGACGCGTCCCGAGATACCCGGTGACCTCACCGTCGAAGTCGAAACGGCCGGAGTTGTGCGACATGGACACCCCCCGGGATCCACGAAGACCAGTGTCGAGCTGGTGGCGCCGGCGGTCCGGCGCTCACCGTGAGACGCGCGAGCCGCCCCGGTATGACGCCGGGAAGGCGAGCGGTTCGAGCCCGGTCGGGGTCGAGGTCTCCGGCGACCGGCGCCTCTTCCGCGCAGCACGCGACAGGTCTATGTTCGGTTCGCTGCCGGCCTCGGGCGGCGGGGCTCAGGCGGGGCTGGGCCATTCCTGGTGTGCCGCGACCCGGTGTCGCGGCCGAGAGCTCCGGAGCGTCCCATGAGTCACGCCGCCGACCCTGCCGACCACCAGACCGGCCCCGATCTGACCGGTATCGACCACGACGACGCCCGGCTCGCGAGCCTGGGCTACCAGCCGCAGCTGCGCCGCGTCCTCGGTCTCTTCGCCAACTTCTCGGTCGCCTTCACCTATCTCTCTCCGATGGTGGGCATCTACTCGCTGTTCGTCCTGGGCCTCGGCACCGGCGGGCCGGCGTACATCTGGCTGAACTTCATCCCGATCGTCGGGATGCTGTTCGTCGCCCTCGTCTTCGGCGAGCTGGCGAGCCACTACCCGGTCGCGGGCGCGCTCTACCAGTACTCCAAGTTCTCCGTCGGGGCCGGCTACGGCTGGTTCGTCGGCTGGTTCTACGGGTTCGCGCTGCTGATCACGGTCGCGGCCGTCGACACCGGCGTCGTCGGCTACTTCGCGGCCCTGACGCACAACTGGTTCGGCTGGAACCTCGACCCGGCCGACCACTTCACGATCCTCTGGGTCACCGTGCTGCTGCTGGTGATCCAGACCTTCCTCAACCTCACCGGGGCCGTGGTGATGGGCCGCGTCGCGCAGTTCGGCGTGTACGTCGAGATCGTCGGCACCTTCGGGATCGCGATCATCCTGGCGATCAACGGGTTCCACCACGGGCTGGGCTACCTCTTCTCGACCCAGGGGCAGACGCACGAGGCGACCAACGCGCTCGCGCTGAACTTCCACGGCAGCTGGCTCGCCGCCGGGCTGATCGCGGTGCTGGCGCCGGTCTACATCTACTACGGCTTCGAGTCCGCGGGCGACATCTCCGAGGAGACCAAGGACGCCGGCCGCCAGGTGCCGCGGGCCATGCGGCTGGCGGTGATCTGGGGCGGCATCGGGTCCCTGGTGCTGACCGCCGCGCTGCTGCTGGCGATCCCCGGGGACGGCGCGAAGGGCGTCACCGACGCGGTCGGCGGCGGCGTGCCGTTGATCCTGGCCCAGCTCCCGGCCGGGATCCAGGATCTGCTGCTGCTCACGATCATCTTCGCGTTCTTCTCGTGCGGTACGTCGATCCAGGGCGCCGGCAGCCGGCTGATGTTCAGCTACTCGCGCGACGAGGCCCTGCCCGCGTCATCATGGTTGCGCCGCGTCCACCCTCGCTTCGGTACGCCGGTCAACGCGCTCATCGCCGGCGCGGTGATCACCACGCTCTTCGTGCTCCTGGTCTTCGCCTCGCCCGCAACCGACAAGCACTTCCTGTTCGTCACCTACCCCGGCGGCGTGAACGCCCTGGTGGCCCTCGTCTCGTTCGGCGTGAGCGGCATCTACCTGTCGTTCCTGCTGACGGTGATCGCCGCCTTCATCGCCCGCCGGCGCGGCTGGGTCCCCGAAGGCAGCTTCCGGCTCGGCCGGTGGGGCGAGCTGGTGACCTGGATCGCGATGCTCTACCTGGGTCTGATGCTGATCAACGTCGTGCTCCCGACCGGGCTCTCGTCCCCACGTGCGTTCTTCAACCTGGACTGGATCACGCTGGTGGTGATGTTCGTGATCGCGGTGGTGGGGGCGGCCTACTTCTTCACGGCCCGACCCGACCGCGGCGTGCGCCACCACCTGCGCGGCGACCTCGCGCCGATCGGATCGGAACAGGCCCTGCCCGACGAGGACCCGCCGCCGGCGCTATGACCTGAGATCCGGCGGGACAGCTCAGGACAGCAGGCCGAGCCGGGGCGCCCGGTCCGCAGCGGCGCCACGGGTGCGCGCACCGAGCTTGCCCAGGACGCTGGAGACGTGATGGTCGACCGTCCGCGGCGAGATCACCAGCCGGGCGGCGATCTCCTCGTTGGTGAGCCCGAGCGCCACGTGCTCGAGCACCTCCGTCTCGCGCGAGGTGAGGCCCGCCGCGTTGGCCCGCGTGTCCGCGCGCGGCCCGGCCGGGATGCCCTGGGCGCCACGGTCGCGCAGCGCCTGCCGGGTGCGCCCGGCCGCGGCCGTCGCCCCGAGCTCGGCGAACCGCTCGAGGGCGCGTCTGAGCTCGGGCTCGCCGCCGGCGTCGTACCAGGCGAGCCCCGCGGCGTACGGGCAGCCGGCCTCGTCGAAGGCGTCGGCCGCGGCGATCTCCTGCCCGCCCAGCAACAGCTCATAGGGCTCGGGGAACGTCCGCGCCGGCTCGACCGGCGGCAGGCCCACGCGGCGCGCCCAGGCCTCCAGCGCGCCGGCCTCCCAGCCGCCGTAGCTGTCCCGGGCCGGCGCCGCGAGCACGAGATCGGCCCGCGCTCCGTCATCGTCACCGGCCAGCCAGCGCGCCTCGGCGCGCGGCACGAGCGCCTCGAGGAGCCACCCCGGCAGCCCCGACCGCTCGGCGTTCTCGGCCGCCTCGTCGAGCAGGCGGGCCGCCGCCTGGTGGTCCCCTTGTCGAGCGACCACGACGCCGAGGGTGACGAGAGGTGCCATCCGGTTCTCCGGTGAGATCACGCGAAGGGCCAGGACCCGCCGGCTCAGGTCGCCTGCCGCGCGGAGGTCGCCCTGCTCGAGCCGCGTCGCCGCATGGTGCGCACGCAGGCAGGACGCCCACGTCGCGATGTCGTGGTCGTCGCAGTACGGCGTCCCCTCGCGGAACCACCGGTCGGCCGAGGCGAAGTCACGGCGACCGGTCATGGTCGTCTGCAGGAATCCGTACGCACGGCCCGCCTGCTCGTGGGCCTCCGCGGTCAGCGCCACGTCGAGCGCGCGGCGGAGGTCGTCGGTGGAGTCGGTGACCACCGCCCGCGTGACCAGCGACTCGGCGAGCACGGTCGGAAGACCGAGCCGCTCCGCGAGCTCTCCGGCCCGATCCGCCTGGACGAGCGCGCCCACTCGGTCGCCCACGTTGCGACAGGACCAGGCGAGCACGCTGAGCGCGGCCGCCAGCTCGGGCGTGTCCCCCAACGGCTCGAGCACGGTGACCGCGTGCGCGGCGTACGCCTGCTCCTCGGGACGGCACAGCCGCCACATCACCTGGGAGAGGAACGCCAGCGTGGCACCCTCCCGCCTCAGGTCCCCCTGCTGCTGCCAGAGCCGGCGGGCGGTCTCGGCGGAGTCGGCCGCTTCCGCCCAGGCATCGGCGAGGGACTGCTCCACCGCGAGCCGGTCGTGGAGGTCGGCCGCATCGGACGGGGCGGCGTCCGCACAGAACCGGGTCGCCCGGGCGTACTGGAGCGTCGCCTCCCGATGGGCCCCGAGCCGCGCGGCCTGCTCCCCGGCCCGGGGTGCGTGCCGGAGCACCGCCGCGGCGTCGCCGGCTCCTTCGGCATGGTGGGCCAGACGCGCCGCGTCGCTCTCGGGCCGTGCCTCCAGCACCGCGAGCAGCCGGATGTGGATGTCGCGGCGACGGTAGGCCGGGACGTCCTGCTCGACCGCCAGCCGCAACAGCTCGTGCCGGAACCGCGGGTGCTGCTCGTGGACCACGAGCAGTCCGGCGGTGACCAGATCGTCCAGGGCCTCCCCCAGGTCGGGCGAGACCGCCGCGAGCAGCTCCAGCTCGACGCGGGCACCCATGAGTGCCGCGACGCCGGCACACCGACGCCCTCGCTCGTCGAGCCTCCCGACTCGGGCGAGGACCGCGTCCCTGACCGAGGGCGCGACGGCGACGTCGCCGGAGGCCAGCGTCTCGGTGACCAGGAAGGGGTTCCCCCCGGTGAGTCGGAAGAGCTCCTCGCCCACGAGTCCGGCCGCGCGAGCCAGCCTCTCCACGCTGCGAGGAGAGAGCGGCGGGAGGCTGATGCGGCGGGTCGCCCGTTGCGCCGAGAGCTCACCGAGCGTGATCCGGAGCGGGTCGTTGGCCTGCACCTCGTCGTCGCGGTAGGTCACGAGCACGAGCACCGGTAGGCCACGGAGTCGGCGCCCGAGGTAGCTCAACAGGTCGAGCGTCGCCTCGTCGGCCCAGTGCACGTCCTCCACGACCAGCACGCTCCGCGACGACGACAGATGCTCCAGGAGAGCGGTGAACAGGCTGTCGCGCCCGGCTCCGGCCCCCATCAGCTCGGCCAGCGCTCCACCGGTCTGGCCGGCGATGTCGCGCAGAGGCCCGAGGGCGCGCGGCGTGAACAGCCCGTCGCAGGCGCCGAGGTACCAGCGCACCGAGGACCGTTCGGAGCGTTCGAGCTCGTCGACCAAGGAGGACTTGCCGACCCCCGCCTCGCCGCCGATCAGCACCAGCCGGCCCTCGCCCGCACGCGCCTCGGCGGCGTAGTCGTGCAGGGCCCCGAGTTGCGACTGCCGTTCCAGCAGCTCCATCGCGCCAGTATGGGGACGCGTCCGGCGTTCGACCACACCTGGCATGCCCGACGGGCTCGCGGGTACCTCACGGGCATGGCCGTGACGAGCTTCCAGGACCTTCCCTTGGCCGACCGCGACCGTGCCTGGAACGGCGGCGACGCCGAGAAGCGGGTGCGTGCCTGGGCCGGCGCCGAGGACGAGCCGAACCAGAGGTACCGCGACGCGCACGTCTGGTACGACGCCGACGACAAGGACCACTTCACGGCGTACAAGCTGCTGATCGCCGACGTCGTCGATGGCCGCCTGAAGGCGGTGCCACGCGGGGTGATGGCGGCGGGCAACGTCATGGTCGGCGGCCGGGGCGGGGTCGACCTGCCCCGGCAGGACGTCGACCGGGTGAAGAGCCATCTCGCGAAGTACTACGCGAAGCTGGGCGAGGACGCGCCCTGGGAGCGCGACTGATCGGGCGGCGGCCGTACGACGCGGGTCACGCTCCTCGGGTGAGGATCTCGGGCGCCCGCATCCAGGCGGTGTACGCCGCCTCGAGGTCGTCCTGGAGCTCCGGCGTCGCCGGATGCGGCTCGTCGGCCACGAGGTCCCAGTAGCCGATCTTGGTGCCGTCGGCGCGCGCGACGTACAGCCGGTCGCGACCGAACGCCCGCCAGCGGGCGATGGACATCGCAGGCGACAGCATGAGGATCCCCCGTTCCGATCGCCTTTCTACGGTCCCGGAGCGACGCTTGTCCGACGAATCGGCAAACCTTGACCGATCACCCGGCGAAGTCCCGGGGCTCGGCGTGGGTCCGGTCACCGGCCGGGCATCATGGTCCGCATGATCGACCCCGCCCCCGAGCGCAACGTTCTCGGCGAACCTCTCGAGCCCTGCGGCACCGACCCGGTGACCGGCTTCCACCGGGACGGCACCTGCGCGTGCGGCGACGACGACCTCGGTCTGCACGCGGTGTGCGCGGTGGTCACCGAGGAGTTCCTGGCGCACCAGCGCACCGTGGGCAACGACCTGACGAGCCCGATGCCGGTCTACGGCTTCCCCGGCCTGCACCCCGGCGACCGCTGGTGCGTGGTGGCCGCGCGCTGGCTGCAGGCCTACCACGACGGCGTCGCGGCGCCGGTCGTGCTCGCCTCGACCAGCGAGCGGGCGCTCGAGCTCATCCCGCTCTCGGTGCTCCGCGAGCACGCCGTCGACGTCCCGCCCGACGTCAGCGCGCTCCTCTGAGCCTGGATCCGGGATGGCGCGGAGTCGGGTCAGCGGGCACCGAGGTGCGCCAGCACCGCCATCACCCGGCGATGGTCGTCGTCGGTCGGCTGCAGGTCGAGCTTGAGGAAGATGCTGCGCACGTGGGACTCCACGGTGCGGCCGGTGAGGTGGAGGATCGAGGCGATCGCCCGGTTGGCGCGCCCCTGGGCCATCAGCGCCAGCACCTCCCGCTCGCGCGTCGACAGCTCGGCCAGCGGGTCGCGCGCGGCCGATCGGGCGAGCAGCTCGGTGACCACGGCCGGGTCGACGACGGTGCGCCCCGCCAGCACCCGGCGTACGCCGTCGGCGAGCTCGTCGAGGTCGGTCACCCGGTCCTTGAGGAGGTACCCGACCCTCGCGCGGCCCTCGTCGAGGAGCGACATCGCGTAGTGCGGCTCGACGTACTGCGACAGCACGATCACCGCAAGGTCTGAGCGGTCACGGCGGAGCGACTCGGCCGCCTGGAGCCCTTCGGTGGTGTGGGTGGGGGGCATCCGGATGTCGGTGACGACGAGGTCCGGCGCGAGGTCGGCAGCCATCGCGAGGAGTCCGGGCAGGTCGCCGGCCTGCCCGACGACCTCGAGCCCCGCCTCCCCGAGCAACCGGGCGAGGCCCTCACGGAAGAGCACGGCGTCGTCGGCGACCACCACTCGGGTCACGGCACCTCCTGGCACGGCAGGTCCGCGCGTACGACGGTGCCCGTGCCGGGCCGGCTCTCCACGACGAGGGTGCCACCGACCGCGACCACCCGGTCCTGCAGCCCCGACAGGCCCGTTCCGCATCCGGGATCGGCACCGCCCCGGCCGTCGTCGCACACCTCCACGTGCAGGAACCCGTCGACGCGGGCGACCGTCGCGCGGGCCCGGGTCGCGTGCGCGTGCTTGGTGACGTTGGCCAGCGCCTCGCTGACCACGAAGTACGCCGTCGCCTCGATGGCCGGCGGGTATCGCTCGTCGCCGACCGCGACGTCGACCGGCACGGGCACGCGCCCCGCCACCATCGCGACGGCCGGCCCCAGCCCGGCGTCGGTGAGCACGGTGGGGTGGATCCCGCGGGCGAGCTCGCGCAGCTCCTCGATCGCGGAGGTGAGCTCCTGGCCGGTGCGTTCGAGAGTGTCCGCGACCAGTGACTGCTCGCCGTTCCCGAGCTGCCGCCGTGCGGTGCGGAGGGCGAGCGAGAGCGCCAGGAGCCGCTGCTGCGCGCCGTCGTGGAGATCTCGCTCGACCCGACGCCGCTCGGCGTCACCGGCCAGCACGATCCGCTCGCGCGAGGCCCGCACCTCCTCGAGCTGGGCGCGCAGCTCGGCGTGGAGGCGCTCGTTGTCCAACGCCATCCCGGCGGCCGCGGCGGTGGCCCGGACCAGATCGGGATCGAGCGCCGGGTCGTGCACGAGGGCCGCCAGCGGGCGTCCCTCCCGCTCCACCAACGTCGTACGGCGGTCGCCGCCGGTCAGCTCCGTGTGGACGGGGCGGCCGTCGGTGTCGACCCACCGTCCGTCGCCGATCGGGTAGGCGACCACGACCCCCGGGTCGGCCAGGGTCCGGGCGAGCAGGGCGCCCAGCTGACCCGGCGCCACGGGCGACTGCAGGTCCACGACGAGCCCACCGATCGCGCTCTGGGCCAGCCGGGTCGACAGCAGCCCGTACACGAAGATCCAGGGCACGGCGGTGTTCAGCAGTGCGTTGATCCCCCACACCAGGTAGCCGAAGCGATCGGAGTCGGTGGAGGTGAACGGCGAGAGGGCGAAGACGGTGACCAGGATCCAGGCGACGATCCACAGCGGCGCGAGGTCGCGCCGTGCGGCCGGGGAGGACCGACGCCACCTCAGCCAGAGGACCGCGAAGAAGAGTGGCACGAGGACCCAGGCCGAGCGGTCGTAGATCAGGAAGAGCTGGTGTGACAGCTCCGCGTGGGGGAGGTCCGGGAGGACTCCGGGGACCGGTGGACAGCCCGGGCACCTCGAGGTGTCCTGGGTCAGCAGCGACCCGGCCATCGCGGCCAGGGGCACGCCGTACGCCGCCACCGCCACCGCCCGCTCGAACCTCGTCGCAAGCCGCCCACCTGGGTAGGCCATGACCAGATGCGCGAGCAACCCGGTCGCCGCTGCTTCGCCGAGGTGGAGGATCTCCAGGGACCAGCCGTTCGGGATGTTCGTCCAGTTGCCGCAGAACCACGAGACCCCGTTGAGCACCAGCAACGGACCGAGCCGGTTGCCCGGCCGCCGGTCGACGGCGACGGCGCCGCCGAGGAAGAAGCTGAACCCGGTGGCGAAGTCGAGCAGGTGGTTCTCGTCGACGTGGTGGGCGATGCTGACGGCTTCACCGCCCAACCCCCAGCCGAGGCCCACCACGACCACGCCGAGCGCCGCCCAGCGGCGGCGGGTCACGCGCGTGCCTCCAGCACCGCCTCGAGCGTCCCGCCGCTGAGGTCGTCCTTGCGGAGGAAGCCGTGCGGGCTCTCGGCCAGTCGCCCGCCGAAGTCCTCGGGTGCGCGGCCCGACGTCAGCACGACCTCCGTCGCGTCGGAGACCTGCTCGGAGATCTGGCGGGCTACGGTGAACCCGTCGAGATCCGGGAGCTGGATGTCGAGCAGCACGACCTCGGGCCGGAGCTCCTCGGCGAGCCGGATCGCGCTCCGGCCGTCCTCGGCCTCGCCTACGACGTCGAAGCCCTCGTGGGCGAGCACCTCGCGGGCCCAGGTCCGGAAGCCCGCGTGGTCGTCGACGATGAGGAGGCGCCTCATGCGGTCATGGTGGCACCGTTCGGCGCCCACGTCGTCAGGGTCTGCACGGAGCCGAGGTCCGGTGCCCGCCCCGATGCGGCGCACGACGTACGACGGTCACGGTGGTGGCGTTCGAAAGGAGCCCGTCATGACCACCATGACTCTCACCACGACCCGGCGCACCGCGTGGCCGGTCGGCCTCGGTCTCGGCTCTGCAGCCGGCGCCGCCCTGGTCGTCGCCGGCGTCTGGAACGCGTTGGTCCAGGAGCACGTCACCGTCTCGTCGCCACCGATGGTGGGTCCGCAGACGCCACCGCTGCAGACGATGCAGGCTCAATACCGGTGGTACGCCACCACCGTCCCGCAGGAACGCTCGGCCACGATCCTCGGCCTGATCGGGGTCGCCGGCCTGGTCCTCCTCACCGTCGAGCTCCGGCGGCGGCTGCGCGATGCTCCCGTCGGTCGGGGGGCGTGCACCGCCGTGCAGGCTGCCGGCACCGTGTGGATCGTCGGCGCCCTGGCCGCGATGGGGGGACACCGGTCCGTCGCCCTGATGGCGACGCACGACAACCCGGTCCAGACCGTCAACGTCGTCGCCTTCACCACCGACATGACAAGCGACGCCTTCAACGCCGCAGCCTTCGTCCTGCTCGCGGTCGGCATGCTGGGCGTCGCCACCGCGTCGTACGGCGGCCCCCGCTGGCGCGCGCTCACCGTGCTGACCGGGCTGCTCGCCGCCGTCGTCGCCTACGGGTACGTCGCCTCCGTCGACTCCGTGACCACCTACGAGCTCGGCCTGCTCGCCGCCGTCCTCCAGCCGATCTGGCTGGTCTGGACCGGCCGGCTCCTCGACCGCTCCGAGCCGACCGACTGAGCACCAGCCATCCACACCCGACCGCACCAGAAGGAGCACATCATGCACAGCGTTCACGTCACCGTCGCCGTCCAGGGCGAGTTCCCCGACGAGGCAGCCCGCAGGGCGCACATCGAGCAGATCGCCCAGGAGATCTCCTCCTCACCCGGGTGCCTGCACGGCTACCTGACCGCCCCCATCGACGGGGTCGGACACGCCTACACGTTCTACGACACCGAGGAGAACGCGGTTGCCAGCGCACCCGCGGTCGGCTTCGAGCACGACTCCGGGATGGCCGTCATCAAGGACGTCGAGCTCGCTCCGGTGACAGCCCACTTCTAGGGGTCAGGCACCGCGTACGGCGGGTCCCGGCCGACGCCGGGACCCGCCGCAGCGTGACAGGATCGCCCCGTGCCCGAGGAGCCGGAGCTCTACCGCGACCTGGCCGAACGCGCGTGGGCGTGGGTGCTCGCCCAGGTGCGCAGTGGCGACGACGGCCTCTGGCTGCCGGAGGACCCGAGCCGGCAGTCACCCGGTGACTACCCCTACGGCATGCACTCCGGGGTCGGCGGGCTCGCGCACGTGCTCGCCGAGATCCGGCTGACCCGGGGGCTGACCCCGGAGGAGCTCCTGCTCGGCGACGGCATCGCCGAGACGCTGGTGGGCCGGATCGCCGCCGAGACCGAGTACGACTACTTCGACGGGCTCACGAGCACCATCGGCGTCCTCACCGCGTTGGGCGCCCCCGGCACGGACCTCGCCGTCGCCCGGCTGCTCGAGCTCGCCACGCCCGACGGCTGGCAGCCGTCCTGGCTGACGCCACCGGAATCGGCCCCCGACGCCCGGTGCAACGACGCGACCCTCGGCACCGGCGCCGTGCTGCTCGGCGCGATGTGGGCGAGGCGGTACGACGTGCCCGGCGCGGACGCGCTCGCCGCCGGAGCCGCCGACCTGCTGCTGGCCGAGCAGGAGCCCCGCGGGAGCGGCGTCTACTGGCCGTTCGTCCCGCTGCGGCACCTCCGCAAGGACGACGTGGTCATGCCGAACTGGTCGCACGGTCAGGCCGGTGTCGCGGGTGCCGTCGCCGCCGCGGGCATCGCGCTCGGCCGGCCCGACCTGGTCGAGGCCGCCCGGTTGGGGGCCGAGCACCTGCTCTCGCTGGGAGACACGGGCGACGGCGGCCTCCGGCTGGCCCACCGCATCCCCGGGCAGGAGGGGCTCGACACCTACACCTACTCGTGGTGTCACGGCCCGACCGGCACGTCCCTGCTGTTCGCCGCGCTGGACCGCGCCGGGGTGCCCCTCGTCGGCGACCGCACGCCGTACGACTGGGAGCGGGCGTGCCTGCACTCCCTGAAGGTCTCCGGCATCCCGGGCCGTCTCCATCCCGGCTTCTGGGACAACGACGGCCGCTGCTGCGGTACGGCGGGTGTGGGCGACGTCGTGCTGAACGTCTGGCAACGGAACGGCGTCGAGGACGACCTCGCATTCGCGGTCACTCTGGCCGACGCGATCGTCGAGCGCGCCCTGCCCGACGGCGCCGATGGCGAGCACCGCTACTGGCGGTTCGTCGAGCACCGCAACGAGGACCCGCTGCTGCCTCCCGGCCCGGGCTGGATGCAGGGCGCGGCCGGCATCGCGGCGTACCTCTTCCGCCTCGCCCGGGTGCTCGAGCAGGGTCGCGACGCGCCGGCGGTGGCGCGCATGGACACCTGGTGGGCGCTGCCGGTCTGAGCCGCGGGGAGCCGATGGATGCTCCCCGCGGTCAGGACGTCGACCGCCTCAGTTGGAGGTGAAGCCGACGTTCTCGAGGTTGAGCTCGAGCGCCTCGGTCACCTCCGAGCCCGCGACGTTCTTGTTCATCAGGTAGTGGATCGTCTCGAAGTGCACGAAGATGATCGGCGCCTCCTCCTGCACGATGCCGCGGATCTGTGTGTAGAGCGCCTTGCGCTGGGCCTCGTCGGTCATGTGCGCGGCCTGGTCGATCAGCTTGTCGACCTTGGCGTTGGAGTAGAAGGTCGTGTTGATCGGACCGCCCGACCTGAGCACCAGGGCGTAGAAGTTGTCCGGGTCGATCGTCCGCTCCTGGTAGGCGCTGGTGATCTGGTAGTCGCCCTTGGAGAAGGCGTCGAACCACACGGACACGTCGACCTGCTTGATCTTCATGTCGATGCCGACGGCCTTGAGCTGGTCGGCGACCGTGACGCCGGTCTTGAGCAGCTCGGGATACTGCGGCAGACCGAGGTACTCGATGCTGAGCCCGTTCGGGTAGCCGGCGTCGGCGAGCAGCTGCTTGGCCTTCGCCACGTCGGGGCCGCTCTCGTAGAAGTCCTGGCCGTCGTACCACGACGAGCCGGACGGCACCTCCTCGACGCCGACCTCGCCGGTGCCGGAGTACGCGACCTGACGGATCGCGTCACGGTCCAGCGCCCACCCGATCGCCTGCCGCACCTCCAGCTTGTCGAACGGCGCCTTCTTGGTGTTCATCGCCAGGAAGT
This sequence comes from Nocardioides sp., assembly GCA_025924815.1. Taxonomy (GTDB): domain Bacteria; phylum Actinomycetota; class Actinomycetes; order Propionibacteriales; family Nocardioidaceae; genus Nocardioides. Next base: position 8,176 of record JAICHQ010000030.1, on the reverse strand, counting down.
CCGGGATGCCCGCGACCGCGCTGGTCTTGTATGTGAACCGCGGGTCCTTGCTCAAGGTGGCGACCTGCTGCAGGGGGATCGCGTCCGCCCAGTCGAGCTCACCGCCGGAGAGGGCGTCGATCCGACTCTGGTCCACGAGCATGAACTTGAACTCGATGGAGTCGAGGTGCGGCAGACCCTCCTTGTGGTAGGCCGACGCCTTGTCGAGCTTGATGTGGTCGCCCTGCACCCACTCGACGAAAGAGAAGGGTCCCGTCCCGACCGGCTTCCGGGCCGGGTCGTCGGCCTCGATCGCCTTCTGGTTCACGATCTCGCCATTGTTGGCGAGGTTGGTCAGGAACGGCCCGAACGCCGACTTGAGGTGGAAGGTCACCTGGGTGTCGCTCTTCACCTCCACGCTGTCGATCGTGGAGAAGAGACCGGCGTACGAGCTCGCCGTCTTGGGGTTCAGAATCCGATCGAAGCTGTACTTGACGTCCTTCGCGGTGAACTTCTCGCCGTTGTGGAACGTCGCGTTGTCGACCAGGTCGAAGGTCCACGTCTTGTCGTCGTCCGCCGTCCACTTCGTGGCGAGGTCACCGACGAACTTCCCCTCTGGGTCGAAGCGCAGCAGCTTGGAGAAGATGTTGTCGTAGACCTGGGCGCCGGTGTACACCGACGACACCGCCGGATCGAGTGAGTCGGGCTCACCGGTGAGCGCGGCGCGGAGATTGCCGCCAGCACGGATCGTGGCGTCGCCCGCCGAAGAGGTGCTGGAGTCCTGGCCGCACGCCTCGAGAAGCCACGGCATGGTGAGGGCGGTGATCCCGAGACCGCCTCCGCGAAGAAGGAGGGTACGTCGGGACAGGGCCCGTGGGTGTGCGGACTGGTGGTCGGGCATCAGCTGTGCTCCTTGATGAATTCGATGACGGCTTTGTTGAAGGGGTCCGGCGTCTCCCACAGACATGCGTGTCCACCGGGGACGGTGGCCCACTGCGCACCCGGAATGCCGTCGTGGAGTCGTCGGGACAGACGAACCGGGATGAGGATGTCCTCCTCGCCGGCGAGGACCAGGGTCGGCGTGGCGATGCTGGCCAGCCGATCGGTCGTGTCGTGCTGCTGGATGACGTTCAGCTGCGACAGGTAGGCGTCGACCGGCATCGTGAGCTCGGCCATTCCCGCCTCGAACTCGCGCAGATCGTCGGTGCGCTCCTCGAAGAACGGCACCGTGAACGCCCAGAGCGTCACGTCGCGCATCACGAACGGAACACCGACACTCGGGGCAAGATCGCCCCACATGCTGAACATGCGGGAGCAGAACTCGCCCGGAGCGGCGTAGGTGCAGGCCATCGTGACCGACCGCAGGACTTCCGGGTACGCGATGGCGAACTCCTGGACGATCATGCCGCCCATCGACACTCCCATCAGGTGGAAGCTGTCCAGGCCGAGCTCGTCGACCAGCGCCTTGGCGTCATCGGCGAGCATCCGCGAGGTGTACGGGCCCGCCGGTGCGTCGCTCTCCCCGATCCCGCGGTTGTCGAACCGCAGCACTCGGAGGCCGGCCTTGAGGAAAGCGGGGACCTGGAAGTCCCACGAGACCAGATCGTCCGCCAGGCCGTTGACGAGTACGAGGGTCTCCGGACCGTCGCCCTCGAGCTGGTAGTTGAGTGTGACTCCGTTGAGGTTGACCTTCGGCATCGGCAACTGACCTTTCTAGGTGGTGGGACGGGTGGTCACCCTGGCGACCACCGGACAGGCGGCCAGGTGGTCTTCCCCGACCGGTTCGAGCTCGGGTACCTGGATGCGACAACTGGCCTGCGCGATCGGGCAGCGTGGATGGAAGGCACAGCCGGAGGGCGGGTCCACGGGGCTCGGGATCTCGCCGGCCAACGACGCATGGCGGAAGCGGCGGGACGGGTCGGGGTGCGGGATGGCCTCGACGAGGGCGCGGGTGTAGGGGTGCTCGGGGGCGCGGAGGATCGCGGCCGTGGGCCCGGTCTCGACGACGCGGCCGAGGTACATCACCGCGACCTCGGAGCTGACGTGCTCGACCACTCCCAGGTCGTGCGAGATGAACAGCACGGCGAGGCCGAGATCACGGCCGAGCCGCTGGAGCAGGTTGATGATCTGCGCCTGAACGCTGACGTCGAGGGCGCTCACCGGCTCGTCCGCGATGATCAGCTCGGGCTCACTGGCGAGGGCCGCCGCGATGCCGACGCGCTGCCGTTGGCCACCGGAGAGGTTCCGCGGGTGCCGATCCCCGAGCGCCGGATCGAGGCCGACGGTGGCGAACAGCTCGCGCACCCGGTCACGACGGTCCTGGACCGAGCCGATCCGGTGGGCCTCGAGTGACTCCTGCACACTGCGGCCCACGGTCCAGCGTGGGTCGAGGCTGCCGTAGGGGTCCTGGAAGACCGGTTGCACCCGTCGACGGAATTCCGCCAGCGTGCTGCCGCGCAGCCCGGCAACGTCTCGTCCGTCGAAGCGCACGAGGCCCTCGTCGGGTCGGTAGAGGCCGAGGATGCAGCGGCCGACCGTGGTCTTGCCGCTGCCCGACTCCCCGACCAGCCCAAGGGTCTGGCCACGTCCGATGCTGAGGTCGACGTCGCTGACAGCGTGGACATAGCGGCGACGCCAGACCGGGCCGCCTGCCGGGAACCGCTTGACCAACCCCTGCACCTCCAGCAGCGCGCTCACCTCGCGGTCACCTCCCGGTCCCTGCTTCGCGGGTGCCAGCAGGCGACGGCGCCGTGGGCCTCGTCGCCCTCGAGCGGCGGGCGGATCGAGCACTCCTCGGTGGCGAACGGGCATCGGGGCGCGAATCGGCACCCGACCGGCGGAGCAGCCAGGTCCGGGACCTGCCCCGGGATCACCGTGAGCTCGGCCCCGGGCTCCCCCGTGCCGGGGACGGCGCGCAGGAGTGCCTCGGTGTAGGGGTGCGCCGGGTGGCTGAAGATCTGCTCCGTCGTGGCCACCTCCACCAGCTGGCCGGCGTACATCACCGCAACCCGGTCACAGACCTGCGCGACAACCCCGAGATCGTGGGTGATCAACAGGACCGCTGTCCCTCGGCGCTGGCGCAGCCCGTCGAGCAGCTGCAGGATCTGCGCCTGGATGGTCACGTCCAGGGCCGTCGTCGGCTCATCGGCGATCAGGACTGCGGGATCGTTCGCCAGTGCAGCCGCGATGACGATGCGCTGCTTCATTCCACCCGACATGCGGTGCGGCGGCTCGCCGTATCGCTGCTCGGCCGACGGGATGCCCACTTCCCTCATCAGCTTCAGGGCGCGGGCCTTCGCCTCGCGACGACTCACGTCGCGGTGGGCGCGGATCGTCTCGGCGACCTGGTCACCGACCGTCCAGACAGGATCGAGGCTCGTCGACGGGTCCTGGAACACCATCGCGATCTCGTCGCCACGAATGCGTCGCAGATCTCGCTCGGCCAGGATCGTCAGGTCTCGATCACCAAGTCGTACGGCTCCGGAGACCTCGGCGGACTCCGGCAGGAGTCCCATCGCGGCGTTGGCCAACGTGCTCTTCCCACACCCGCTCTCGCCGACCAGGCCGAGGATCTCGTCGGGGCGGAGCTCCAGCGACACACCGTCGACGGCCGACACCGGCCCCTGCGCGGACGGGAACGACACGCGCAGATCGTCGAGGGCGAGCGCCGGGCCGGTCGTCCTGGTCATGACGCCACGCCGTCCGGATCCAGAGTGCGGCGCAGCCCGTCGCCGATCAGCAGGAAAGACAGCACGGCCAGGGCGATCGCGACGCCCGGCACGATCTCCAGCCACGGCGCCAGGCTGAGAACGTCGCGACCGTCGGCGAGCATGCCGCCGAGCGAGGGCGTGGGCGGCTGGGTGCCGAGGCCGAGGAAGCTCAGTGCGGCCTCGAGCTGCAGCGCGAAGCCGGTGAGCACCGAGCCCTGCACGGCAACCGGGCCGATCGAGTTCGGCAGGACGTGGCGCACCATCGTCGCGACGTGGCCCGAGCCCCGAGCGCGCGCGGCCAGGACGTAGTCCTGCTGCGAGGTCACCAGGGTGCTGGCCCGCATGACGCGGGCGAGGATCGGCAGGTAGATCACCGCGATCGCCAGTGCCGCCACCGTGCTGCCCGGGCCGAGGATCGTGATCAGGCTCAGCGCCAGCAGCAGGGCGGGCAGCACCAGGATCATGTCCAGGGGCCGCGACACCAGCGTGTCGACCCAGCCGCCGAAGTATCCCGCGACGAGGCCGAGCGGCACGGCGACGAGCGTCGCCACGACGACGGAGCTCACCGCGACCAGCAGGCTGACCCGGAGCGCGAAGATCGTGCGGCTGAGGACGTCGCGACCGAAGTCGTCGGCACCGAGCAGGTAGGAGCCGTCGGGAGCGGCGAGCACCCGGTTCGGATCGACCGCGTCGGGGTCGTGGGGCGCCAGCACCGGCGCCAGGATGGCCACCAGCACGAGGATCCCGAGCAGCACCAGCCCGATCATCAGCGACGTGCGGGCACGACGAGCCGGCGGCCGGGCGGCGACCGCGACGACGTCGGGCAGGCCGGTGACGCTCACGTGCCCACTCCGTCGGCCACCCGCGGGTCGAGCCACGCCACGACCAGGTCGACGGCCAACGACACGAGGACGAACAGCGTCGCGACCGCCAGGACGCCGGCCTGCACGGCAGGGTAATTGCGCTGGTTGATCGAGGTCACGATCAGCCGGCCGACTCCGGGCAGCCCGAACAGGGTCTCCACCACGATCGCACCGCCCAGCAGCACCCCGAACTGGATGCCGATGACCGTGACGACGGTCGGAGCCGCGTTGCGGAGACCGTGGCCCGCGACCATGCGGAAAGGGCCTATCCCCTTCGCCCGCAGGTAGGTCATGGAGGGTCTCTGGAGCACGGACTCCATGGCCCCGCGCGTCGTCCGCAGGATGTACGCCGCCTCTGCACCGGCGAGGGTGGCCACCGGCAGCACCATGTAGCGGAGATTGCCGGCCGGGTCGTCGCTGAAGGGGACGTAGCCCGACGGAGGCAGCCAGCCGAGGGTGGCCGCGAACAGCAGGACCAGCATGATGCCGAGCCAGAAGTCCGGGATGCTCACGCCGAGCACGACGGCACCGTCGGTGAGCGACCGCACCCGTCGGCTCCCGACAGCGGCCCACGCGCCGAGCGTGACCCCGATCACGATCGCCAGCAGCATCGAGAGCACGGTCAGCTCGAGGGTCACCGGCAGCCTCTGGGACATCAGCTCCGAGAGGGGGGCATGGCTGATCAGGTCGTTGCCGAGATCACCGTGGAGCAGTCCGCCGAGCCAGCCGACGTACTGGCGCCAGAGCGGCTCGTCGAGACCCAGCTGATGCCGGGCGACGGCCACGTTCTCGGGGGTGGCCCGGAAGCCGAGCATCGTCCGCACGGGATCGCCCGGGATCAGTCGCAGGATCATGAACACGAACAGCGTCATCACCCACAGCACCGGGATGGTCAGCAGCAGGCGGCGAACGACGAACGTCAGGCGGGTCATGACTCGTTCGCCTCGACACGTTCCCGCAGCTCGCGGATCAGGCGCTCCGTGACCCGGAAGTGGCTGGCCGCGATGGACGAGGCGCGCGCGACGTCACCACTGGCCACGGCGGCCGCCAGCTGCTCGTGCTCGACGGTGGCCGCCTGTCGCACCGCCGGCGTGTAGGGCTCGGCGCCCAGGTTCAGGCTGACGCTGGCCCGCATGCGCAGCGAGAAGTCGACGAGCAGGGCGTTGTGCGTGGCGGTGGCGATCGCGTGGTGGAACTGGGCGTCGGCAACCCGCGACGCCTCGCGATCCTCGGCGACGTTGTACGCCTCCAGCGCGGCGTTGATCGCGGCCCGATCGCCGTCGTCGCAGCGCTCGGCGGCCGTGGCGGCGATCACCGGCTCGATCAGGTTGCGGGCGTCGAAGAGCCCCTCGAACTCGGCCCAGCGCGCGGTGAGATGCCGGCGGACAAGCTCGCCGGAGGAGGACCGCCAGTCGGCGAGCACGAAGTGGCCGCCGTTCCGGCCGCGGCGCGGCTCGAGGTAGCCGGCCTCGGTCAGCCGCTGGAGCGCCTCTCGGACGGTCGACCTGCTGATCGAGAGCATCTCGGCGAGCTCCCGCTCGCTCGGCAGGCGTTGGCCGGGCACGTACATGCCCAGAGCCACCGCGGTCGCCAGCCTCTCCACGACCTGGTCGGCGATGTTGACCGGCACGATCGGGCGGTGGAGGTCGCCGGGCGTGGTGGCGCCGAGCAGCGGGCCACGGCCGGGTGCCGTGGTCACTCTCGGTCACCGCCGAACCGCGACAGGAGCAGCCGCCCGACGGTGCGGGCGCCGTCCACGACACTGTCGAGGTCGACCGACTCGTCGACCCCGTGGATGTCATAGCTCCGGGTGCCGTAACACGCCGCCACGGCGCCGAAGTCGTTGACGTAGGTACGAGCGTCCGTGGTGCTGCCGAGCGAGAAGAGCTCGGGCTCGACGCCGTGGGCGTCCAGATGGGCGGCCACCAGGTCGCGCACCAGCGGAGCGCCGGGGTCCTGGTAGTAACCCCGCGCGCGCAGGCCGGACGCGCGAACCATGGGCGGTGCGGCGAAGGCAGGGTCGTCGACGACCAGGGCGTCGATCTCCGCACGCACGCCCTTCTCGGCGTCCTCGGCCGTCCAGCCGCGCGGAAAGCCGATCCGGAGTCGCAGGGTCGCCCGAGCCGGGACGCTGGAGTTCCAGTCACCGGCGTCCAGACCGCCGAGGTTGAGGTTGTAGGGGCTGTCGACCCCCGCGAGTGTCTGGTCGGTCTCCGTGATCGACAGGTCCCGACACCACGCGCGCAGCCGGTCCACGATCCGCATGCCGAGCTCGACCGGGTTCGCCACCAGGTGCGCCACGTCGGCATGCCCGGCGTGCCCGAGGACCTCGACGTCGAGCCACAGCACGCCCACCCCACCCAGCATCACGCCCAGGTCGGTCGGCTCCAGCAGGAGCACTTCGTCGGCCAGGACGCCGTCGAGGCACGCGGCAAAGGCGCCGTTTCCGGAGCACTCCTCCTCGACGACGGCCAGGAATCCGAGTCGATGCCGATCGAACAGGCCGGGGGCCACCTCGCGGGCGGCGCGGATCGCCAGGCAGCCCAGGGCGAACCCACCCTTCATGTCGCCCGAGCCACGACCGTAGAGGCGCCGGCCCCGCACGGTCGGTGTGAACGGCGGGTGGGTCCACAGCGTGGCGCCGGCGACCACCGGCACGACGTCGATGTGACCGTTGAGCAGCAGGTGGTACCGGTCCGTGCCGGGAGTCGAGCCGAGGAGCTGGTACCGCGGCGCGACGTCGTCGAACGACGGGCTGACGCCGGCCCGCCCATCGGTGAGGGTCTCGGGTCGGAACTCCGGCCGGGTCACGTCCAGACCGAGGTCCTCCAGCTCTGCTGCCAGCACCTCGAGGGCCGCCTGCTCCCGCCCGACCGTGCTGTCGGCCGCAACGAGGTCCTTCAGGAGCTGTTCGGCATGGCCCGCGTGGCGAGCGATGGCGTCGTCGAGCACGGGGCCTCCGGTTCCGGGGCCTGCGACCAGCCAAAAGGACTGACTACCAGGCCAATACGCGGATCCTGCGCCTGCACGTTCCGGTTCGACAAGGCGGTGCCCAGCATTTGGTATGCAATCGAGACCTTTAACTCGGATCCACCGATGCGCGGTGTAAGTGCGCCGGCGTGAGTGTCGGACACCGGGAGTGAAGTCGGCGTCGGGCCGGGAACGACTCCCGGGGCAATGGCGGCGGCGGGGAACGAAGCACAACAGCGGCCGAGACCGGTCAGATCATTCCACGGGGCCGGGCATGTTCGGGCCGGGCATGTTCGGGCTGGGCATGTTCGGGCCGGACATGGCGTGGGCCCGGAGCTCTCCGCCCCCGGGCCCACATCTGGTGTGAGTGCTCAGCTGAGCGGGCACCCCAGGTTGTTGTCGTTGTCCAGCTCCATGGCCAGGTCCAGCATCGTGGCGCGGTCGCCGGAGGCGAAGGCGGCGTTCACGGTCGAGACCAGGTGCGGGCGACCGTCGAGGCCACCGGCGTTCCGGCGCCACGGATAGGCGACGCCTTCGTGGGCAGCGTTGAGCCAGGCCGCGGTCGCGGCGCGGGCCAGGATGGTCGCAGCTCCGTCCGTACCGGGACCGCCGCCGCCCTGCAGGGCCTCCAGCAGGGTCTCGCCCGCGACGTTC
>JAICHQ010000029.1 GCA_025924815.1 Nocardioides sp. | reverse complement strand
TCCCGAGGTTCGGGGGCTGAGGACACCGCCGATGGGGCAACCGATGAAGCAGTCGATGAAGCAGCCGCGCCGCGCACCGGCGGGCCGCCCGGGCGCGCGGCCGGGCGGGTCCGGACGCCGGCCTCGTCCGCGTACTGCCGCGCCGGCACCGGCCCCCGCCGCGCCTGCACCCCGTCGTTCGCGCTTCACCGGCCGGGCGATGGTGCTGGTCCTGGTGCTCTCGGTGCTCACCATCTCCTATGCGTCGTCGCTGAAGGCCTACTTCCAGCAGCACGGTCAGATCGAGGAGCTGCGCAGCCAGATCGCCTCCAGCCAGAACAGCATCACCCGCCTCGAGGCGGAGAAGGCCCGGTGGAACGACCCGGCCTACGTGCGTGAGCAGGCCCGGGCGCGCTTCGGCTACCTGATGCCCGGCCAGACGTCGTACGTCATGATCGGGGCCGACGGCAAGCCGCTCGCGGCACAGGCCACACTCTCCGATCCGCGTACGAGCACGTCGTCCACGCCGACCGCCTGGTGGACCACGGAGTGGAGGTCGGTCGAGCTCGCCGGCGACCCGCCGGCCGACAAGCCGGAGCCCAAGCCGCTGGCGTTCCTCGGCGGCTCGCACCGGTGACGCACGCCGACGGGGCCGGCTCGGTCTCGTCCGGCGACCTGGCCGCCGTGGAGGCCCAGCTCGGGCGTACGCCGCGGGGCACCCACGCGATCGGACACCGGTGCCCCTGCGCGCTGCCCGACGTCGTCGTCACCGAGCCGCGGCTCCCGGACGGCACGCCGTTCCCCACGACGTACTACCTCACCTGTCCGCGCGCGGCCTCGCTGATCGGCACGCTGGAGGGGTCCGGACTGATGCGTGCGATGGAGGCACGGTTGGCCGACGACGTGGAGCTGGCGGCGGCCTACCGTCGCGCCCACGAGGCCTACCTCGTGGACCGCGCGGCCCTGAGCGAGGTGCCGGAGATCTCCGGCGTCTCAGCCGGTGGCATGCCCGACCGGGTGAAGTGCCTGCACGTGCTGGCGGCCCATGCGCTCGCGGCCGGGCCGGGGGTCAACCCGTTGGGCGACCTCGTGCTCGAGCGTCTCGGCGCCTGGTGGGCCGAGGGCCCCTGCGTCATCTGCCCGGCCGAGGAGGCGCGAGAAGCCGATGGCTGAGCGGATCGCCGCCATCGACTGCGGCACCAACTCCATCAAGCTCCTGATCGGCGAGGAGTCGCAGGTGCTGGTGCGAGAGTCGCGGATGGTCCGCCTCGGGCAGGGCGTCGACACCACCGGCCTGCTCGCGCCGGAGGCGCTCGGCCGGACCTTCGCCGCCGTCGACGAGTTCGCCGAGCTGGTGCGCACGTACCGCGTGACCCGCATCCGGTTCTGCGCGACCTCGGCCACGCGCGACGCGGCCAACGCGGAGGTCTTCACCGAGGGCGTGCGCGAGCGGCTGGGCGTGACGCCGGAGGTGCTCTCGGGCGCGGAGGAGGCGGCGCTGGTGTTCGCGGGCGCCGTGGCCCCGCTGGAGGGTGAGCTCGAGACTCCGGTGCTGGTGGTCGACGTCGGAGGCGGCTCGACCGAGCTCGTGCTCGGAGGCGGGACTCCCGACGTCGCGGTGTCGATGGACATCGGGTCGGTGCGTCTCCACGAGCGGCACCTGCACGACGACCCACCCTTGCCCGAGCAGGTCGCGGCCTGCGTCGACGACATCGACCGGCATCTGCGCCGGAGCCCGGTGCCGGTGGGGGACGCGCGGTCGGTGATCGGCACGTCGGGGACGATCAAGACCCTGGCCGCGGCGATGCTCGCCCTGCCCTTCTACGACCGGGACGCGATCGACGGTGTCGAGCTCGGCGTCGCCGACACCGCGGCGTACGTCGAGCGCCTGGTCGGCATGACCGTCGCCGAGCGGCGCGCCATCCCGTCGATGCATCCCGGGCGCGCGGACGTGATCGGGGCCGGTGCGCTGATCTGGACGCGCGTGCTGCAGAGTTCGGAGGTGTCGCACTACCGCGTCTCGGAGGCGGACATCCTCTACGGCATCGCGTCGACCCTGGTCGGACCCGATGAGTGAGCTCCTGCCGCACCCGGTGACCGGCACGCCGTACCCCAGCCCGGTGCCGCCCGGCACCGGCTGGCCCGACGACCCCGCCTCCGCGACCACGCCGGTCGCGCGCACTCCCTCCGCCGTACGCCGGCTGACTCACACCGACGACCTCGCCGAGCTCGACGCCCGCGTGAGCGTGTGCTCGGCCTGCCCGCGCCTGGTCCGGTGGCGCGAGGACGTCGCTCGCGACAAGCGCGCATCCTTCGCCGACCAGCCCTACTGGGGTCGCCCGATCGCCGGCTGGGGAGCGCCCACGACCGGGGCCGGCGGCGCGGGGGAGGAGGCCCGCCTGGTGATCGTCGGGCTCGCTCCCGCGGCCAACGGCGGCAACCGCACCGGCCGGGTCTTCACCGGCGACTCCTCGGGCGACTGGCTGTTCGCCAGCCTGCACCGCGTCGGCCTCGCCACCCGGCCCACGAGCGTGCACGCCGGTGACGGCCAGCGGCTCGTCGGAGCCCGGATGGTGGCCGCCGTGCGATGCGCGCCGCCGGCCAACAAGCCGACCGTCGCCGAGCGCGACACCTGTGCCCCCTGGATCAACCGCGAGCTCGCCCTGCTCGCGCCCACGGCGCGGGTCGTCGTCGCCCTGGGCGGCTACGGATGGGACGCCGCCCTGCGGGCCCTGGCCGGTGCCGGCTACGTCGTCCCCCGACCGAAGGCCCGGTTCGGCCATGGCGCGGCCGTGTCGGTGGTGCGCGAGAGCCACGAGGTCACGCTGCTGGGCTGCTACCACCCCTCCCAGCACAACACGTTCACCGGCCGGCTCACCCCGGCGATGCTCGACGAGGTGTTCGCCCGGGCCCGCGACCTGGCCGGCCTCACGCCGTAGACCCTCCGCAACGTCATACGGTGTGGTCGCCAGCACGAGCAGGACGTATCGCGTTGCAGCGCCCCCGTATCCCAACCGGCAGAGGAAGCCGCCTTAAAAGCGGTTCAGTCTGGGTTCGAACCCCAGCGGGGGCACCGGTGCTAGGCCGGTGACCTATCCACCGATTCGCAGTCGCGAACGGTGGATCCGGCACCGCCGCCCGCGCCCCATCTGCTGGTGGCATGTAGCGCGGCCGGGCCGAGGAACGGTGACTCAGGGACAGGCGCCCGGCTAGCCCGGCGGCGCCGCGACCAGCTCCTCGAGCTCGTCGCGCCAGCCCTCCTCCCGCGGCCACACCGACCGCACCAGCCAGGTGACGCCGGCCGCGGCGTAGTCGTCGACCGTTCCGGTCTTCCACCACGGGACGACGAGGTCCCAGTCGGCACGCGGACGGTCACCGACGTACGCCGCGATCTCGGCCGGGCTCAGGGTCTCGGGGAGAAGGGGCGCGAAGCCGTCCCACCGCTTGGCACGCTCGAGCGGCGGGACCGACGGGTGGCGCCCCGCGATCCAGATGGGCGGGCGCGGGCGCTGTACCGGCCGCGGGCGGAGCGACGCCGAGACCTCGAGGTGCTCGCCGTGGAACCGCGAGCCGCCCTCGCCGAGGAGGTCGCCGAGCACGGTCAGCGCCTCGTCGGTGATCGCCCCGCGCCGGCGGTAGGACGGCTCGTCGCCGAAGTCGGAGAAGTCGAGGTCGGGCGGGTCGCCCAGTCCGATGCCGACGGTGACCCGTCCGCCGCTGAGGTGGTCGAGTGTCGTCAGGTGCTTGGCCAGCACCTGCGGCCGGCGGCGCGAGATCGGCGTGACCAAGGTGCCGATCCGGATGCGCGAGGTCTCGGCCGCGATCGCCCCGAGCAGGACCCACGGGTCGTGGACGTCGACGGTGCCGTCCCAGCTGAGGTGGTCCCACACGAAGAAGCCGTCCCACCCGCTCGCCTCCGCCTCGCGCGCCCACCGGACGACGACGGCGGGGTCGGTGAACGGCGGCACACTGAGCAGGAAGCGCATCCGGCGACGCTAACAGTGGGAGCGGACAGTCTGAGGGAAGGCTGTGCTTCGCCCCGGACGCTCCGGTATGCCGGGTCGACTGGCTACGATCTGGGAGAGCGGATGTCAGAGCGACGGCCGCGGCCTGCCTCCGAGGAGGAGACCATGCAGAGCAACAACCCGGTGTTCCGGAACTCCGAGGAGTTCAACGGACGCGCCAGCAACGCCTACGGCAACCAGGTCTACGGCGGCAGCGGGTCGGCGTACCAGGGCTACGGCAGCTCCACCTCGCCCGACCCCTCGACCTGGGGTGTCGGCACTCCGGGCACCTCCCAGACCGCCCCCGGCCGGCTCTCCACCGGGCCGATGACCATCGACAGCGTCGTGCAGAAGACAGGCCTGTCGCTGCTCGTGCTCCTGGTCGCCGCCTTCGCCACCTGGGTGATGACGCCCTCGATCGGCGACGGTCTGATCACCCAGACCGCGGCGAACCAGCTCTACACCGCCATGGCGATCGGCGGTCTCGGCGCGTTCGGGCTCTCGCTGGTCAACTCGTTCAAGCGGGTCATCAGCCCGGCCCTGGTGCTGATCTTCTGCGCGCTCGAGGGAGTCGCGCTGGGCGCCTTCAGCAAGTTCTTCGAGTACCAGTACGGCGACGGCATCGTCATCCAGGCGGTGATCGGCACCTTCGCGGCGTTCGCCGGCACGCTGGCGGCGTACAAGTTCTTCGACATCAAGGTGAGCAGCAAGTTCCGGATGGGCGTCATGGCCGCCGTCTTCGGCATGGTCGGCCTGTCGATCCTGCAGGTGGTGGTCGGCGTGTTCGGCAGCGACCTCGGGTTCTACGGCCTCACCCCGCTGGGCTTCGTGTTCTCGCTCGTCGGCCTGGTGCTCGGCATCTTCATGCTGATCCTCGACTTCGACTTCGTCGAGAACGGCGTGAAGGCCGGCCTCCCGGAGCGGGAGTCGTGGCGCGCCGCGTTCGGCCTGACCGTCAGCCTGGTCTGGATCTACACCAACCTGCTGCGCCTGCTGGCGATCATGCGCCGCTGACCGCGTCCTCTTCGGCGTCCTGAGGGGCCTCGGGGTCGGAGCGCAGCCGGGCACGCCGGCGCAGCTCCACCCAGAGGCCCTTCTTGTCTCCCAGCTCGGTGCCGGGTGTGCGCGCGGCACGGACGGCCGCCGTCGCGACCGGCACCGTGCCCTCGCCGCGGGTACGCCGGCGCGCCTCGTCGGCGCCGAAGCCCAGCGCGTTCAGGGCGCTCGGGACCAGGACCTCGGCGACCGCCCGGTAGCCCTCGGCGGACGGGTGGAACCGATCGGGCCCGAACAGCACCGCCGGCGCCGCGGCGAAGTCGGGGCCGAGGATCGAGCCGAGCGACACCGCGATCCCGTCCTCCTCGACCACGACGATCGCCTGGGCCGCGGCGAGACGACGAGACATCGCCCGCGCGACCTGCTTCAGCGGCGGTGGGATCGGCTTGACCGAGCCGAGGTCGGGGCAGGTGCCGACCAGGACCACGACGCCGGCGTCGCGGAGGCGGCGGACCGCCCCGGCCAGGTACCGCACGGACTGGGACGGGCGCACCCGGTGGGTGACGTCGTTGGCCCCGATCAGGATCACGGCGAGGTCGGGTCCGCTCGGCAGGGCGCGGTCGATCTGGCCGTCGAGGTCGGAGGACTGGGCGCCGACCTTGGCATAGGTGCACATATGCACCCGGCGGTCGGCCTGGGAGGCCAGGCCGCTGGCCAGGAAGGCGCCGGGCGTCTCGACGATCCGCTCCACACCGTACCCGGCCGCACTGGAGTCACCGAGCAGCACGACCTTGATCGCCGGTCCGGGCCGGCCGCGGCCGTACCAGCCGGTCGAGTCCGGGAACGTCGCGTCCTCGGCGTTGCCGATCACCCGGCGCGCGAGGACCGCCTCGCCGCGCAGCACGGCGTACAGACCGGCGCCCAGGACCGACAGTCCTCCGCCCCCGAATGCGGCGGCGGAGGCCAGCCTGCGCGCCGCAGCGGCCTTCCCCATGACGCCGACCCTAGCCAGCGGGTCCCAGGCGTACGTGACTCGGGTCACCAGCGTTCTTGGAACGTTCCAAAGCCAGCGGGCATTGAACCAGGTGAACGACGGACACGACCACCCGAGAAGGAGATGAGAATGCGCATCACCACCCCGACGTCCCTGGCTCTGCTGATCAGGACCGGCCACGACGAGGGCCGCGAGCGTCGCGGCACCCGGCTGCTCCAGCGCTTCGACGCCTACACGCGTTGGGCCTTCAACCCGCAGCGCGAGCTCACCAGTCGCTACGACCGCACCGTCTGAGCACTTCCCCGGAGGGGTCCGCCGGGGCCCGCGTCGATGAGGGGCGGCTCCGACCGCGCGGCTATCTTGACCGGCATGGAGTACGTGGAGTCGCTGCTCGACCTGGTCGGCAACACTCCCCTCGTGCGGCTGCACCGCACGCTGGACCTGCCCGCCGGGGCAGATGACGGCGGCGGGCCGCTGGTGCTGGCGAAGGTGGAGTACCTCAACCCTGGCGGCTCGGTGAAGGACCGGATCGCCGCGCGGATGATCGAAGCCGCGGAGGCCTCCGGCGAGCTCAAGCCGGGCGGCACGATCGTCGAGCCGACCTCCGGTAACACCGGGGTCGGCCTGGCGATGGTCGCCCAGGCCAAGGGGTACCGGTGCGTCTTCGTGTGCCCCGACAAGGTCAGCGAGGACAAGCGCAACGTGCTCAAGGCGTACGGCGCCGAGGTCGTGGTCTGCCCGACCGCGGTCGCACCGGAGCACCCCGACTCCTACTACAACGTCAGCGACCGGCTCGCCTCCGAGCCCGGCGCCTGGAAGCCCGACCAGTACTCCAACCCGAACAACCCGCGCTCCCACTACGAGACGACCGGCCCGGAGATCTGGCGGCAGACCGACGGACGCATCACCCACTTCGTCTGCGGCATGGGCACCGGCGGCACGATCAGCGGGGTCGGCCGCTACCTCAAGGAGCGATCTGCGGAACGAGGGGGGCACGCGGTGCAGGTGATCGGGGCCGACCCGGCGGGCTCGGTCTACTCCGGCGGCACCGGCCGGCCCTATCTCGTCGAGGGCGTGGGCGAGGACTTCTGGCCCGAGACCTACGACCGTGACATCGCCGACCGGGTGATCGAGGTCTCCGATGCCGACTCGTTCGCGTTCACCCGCCGGCTGGCCCGTGAGGAGGCGATGCTTGTCGGCGGCTCGGCCGGGATGGCGGCGTACGCCGCTCGGGAGGTCGCCCGAGAGCTGGTGGGCACCCCCGAGGCGGCCGACGCCGTGATCGTCGTCCTGCTGCCCGACTCCGGGCGTGGCTACCTGACCAAGGTCTTCAACGACGAGTGGCTGGCGCAGTACGGGTTCGCGACGGGTACGACTGCCACCGAGCGCACCGTCGGCGAGATCCTGCGCGGCAAGTCCGGTCGCCTGCCCGACCTCGTGCACACCCACCCGGCCGAGACGATCGCCGAGGCGGTCGCGATCCTCCAGGAGTACGGCGTCTCGCAGATGCCCGTGGTGCGGGCCGAGCCGCCGATCGTGGCCGCCGAGGTGGCCGGGTCGGTCTCGGAGCGCACGCTCCTCGACGCCCTCTTCACCGGCGTTGCGCACCTGACCGACAGCGTGGACGAGCACATGTCGCCGCCGCTGCCGACCATCGGCTCTGCGGAGTCCGCGCACGACGCGGTCGCGATGCTCGAGGACGCCGACGCGGTGCTCGTCCACGAGGACGGCAAGCCCGTGGGCGTCCTGACCCGACAGGACCTGCTGGCCTTCCTCGCCGGATCCTGACCCGCGCCGCTCGTAGAGGCTGATGTGCTGGCCTCGACGGACTGCAGCAGGGCGGTCAGGAAGGGCCCGACCGGCCCGGCGCCGATCACGGGCACCCTGCCCCGCGGTCGCACCACGTCGTGCACGAATGCCCCTCTCGTCGATGTCGACGCATGCACCACGACCTGATGCGCCCCCCTGTCGGATGGTAAAGCCGTGCTCGACGGGCAGGATGTCTGCATGAGCGAGACGGTGATCGAGGCACTGCACGCGGCTCGTACGGCGTACGAGCGGGCGAACGAGGCACTGAGGTTGGCGCAGGCGGCAGCCCGGGAGGCGGGCGTCGAGGTGACGCCGACGGTCGTCGAGGAGCTGACCGTGAAGCGAGTCAACGTCGTCGAGGACGACGGCACCGCGTGCGGCGGGGTTGACCTTCGGGGGCTACCGGGGCGACGTCGACGGGGTGCCCCGATCGCTGCTGCCGGATGGACACGAATGTGCTCGGTGTTGAGGGGTTCTCCCCCACGCCACCAGGCGCCTTGCTAGACATGGTGTCATGAGCGACAGCTCCTCG
This sequence comes from Nocardioides sp., assembly GCA_025924815.1. Taxonomy (GTDB): domain Bacteria; phylum Actinomycetota; class Actinomycetes; order Propionibacteriales; family Nocardioidaceae; genus Nocardioides. The sequence continues at coordinate 26,385 of JAICHQ010000029.1, read as the reverse complement.
GGGATCCGCGTCTTCCTGCTCGACGACCACGAGGTCGTCCGGCACGGGCTGCGCGCGCTGCTGGAGTCGGCCGGCGACATCGTCGTGGTCGGGGAGTCCGGCTCGGCCGTCGAGGCGGCCGCGCGGATCCCGGCGCTGCACGCCGACGTGGCGGTCCTCGACGCCCGACTGCCCGACGGATCGGGCGTCGAGGTGTGCCGCGCGGTGCGGGCCGTCGACCCCGATGTCCGCGCGCTGATCCTCACGTCGTACGACGACGACGAGGCGTTGTTCGCCGCGATCATGGCGGGTGCGTCCGGCTACGTCCTGAAGGAGATCGGGGGACACGACCTGGTCGGTGCGGTCCGGCAGGTGGCTGCCGGGAACTCCCTGATCGACCCGAGTCTCACCGCGCGGGTCCTCGACCGTGTGCGCAACGGCCCGGTCACCGTTCCCGAGCTCTCCGACCTCACCGAGCAGGAGCTCAAGCTGCTGGGCCTGATCGCCGAGGGCCTGACCAACCGTCAGATCGGTGAGCGGATGTTCCTGGCCGAGAAGACGGTCAAGAACTACGTGTCCAGCATCTTGTCCAAGCTCGGCCTCGAACGACGCACGCAGGCGGCCGTCCTGGCCTCGAAGCTGCTGGGGTCGGACTCCAACCTCTGAGAGCGCTCCGCGATCGGTCCCGTGTGACGACGCGTGGCGAGGCTTTCGTCCCGACCGTCGGTGACCAAGGGCACGTGGGCGGATGACCACGCACCCTCATGGATGCTCCACTGTTGACCGATCCTGGACGAGGACGGCGACCCCCCTTTGCCCGTCCATCCCCCGGAGACCTGGGTCCCGGCCGACAATAGGAGGCCGGGGCCGGGTCTTCGTCCTTCCGTCGCTCAGACGGTCACGACGCGATCTGCGCGACTCCGGCCCGCCGCCACGGACGCGGCGTTGGCGTCGTCCACGCGCGCGACCCAGGCCTCCGCAGCCTCGGGCGACTTGCCGAACTCGACGTGACGCGCGACGAGCCGCGAGCGGCGTACGTCCTCCCGGCAGTCCAGCCACCACACCTCGTCCAGCTGGGCGCGCACCGACCGCCACTCCGGCCGGTCGAGCAGGAGGTAGTTGCCCTCGGTCACCACGAGCCCGGTGTCGGTCGCGACCGCGATCACCCCCGCCAGCGGCTGCTCCAGGGCTCGGTCGAAGCCCGGCGCCCAGACCGTGTGCCGGCCCTCGCGCACGCGCGAGAGCAGCGCGGCGTACCCCCACGCGTCGAAGGTCTCCGGAGCGCCCTTGCGGTCGAGCAGCCCCAGCGCGACCAGCGCCCGGTCGGCGAGGTGGAAGCCGTCCATGGGCAGGTACGCCGAGCGGGTGCCGGTACGCTCCGAGTCGGCGACCAGCCCCTCGGCGTACGTCGTCTTGCCGGCGCCCGGTGGGCCCGCGATGCCGAGGATCCGTCGCCCCATGGCACCAGTGTGGTGGCTCCCGGCACCGGGATTGCGCGCGGGGCTAGCGTGGAATCCGTGAAGATCCCGCCCTCTCGTCGCCTCGCTCCACCGCCGGACAACTCCGCCGGACAACGCCGCGGAGATCCGGCATGAGCGAGACTCCCGCACCCACCACCCTCGGCCGGCTCCGCGCGTCGGGTCACCTCCAGCGGAGTCTGCGCACGGAGCTGCGCGAGAACCTGCTGGCGATGCTCGCCGCCGGCGTCGACCCGTGGCCCGGCCTGCATGGGTTCGACTCGACCGTCATCCCTCAGCTCGAGCGGGCGCTGCTCGCCGGCCACGACGTGGTGCTCCTCGGCGAGCGCGGCCAGGGCAAGACCCGGCTGCTGCGGTCGCTGGTGGGCCTGCTCGACGAGTGGACGCCCGTGATCGCCGGGGCCGAGCTCGGTGAACACCCCTACGACCCGATCACGCCCGAGTCGCGCCGTCGCGCCGGTGAGCTCGGCGACGACCTGCCGGTCGAATGGCGACACCGCGACGAGCGGTACGCCGAGAAGCTGGCCACCCCGGACACGTCGGTAGGCGACCTGATCGGCGACGTCGACCCGATGAAGGTCGCGGAGGGTCGTCGCCTCGGCGACCCCGAGACCATCCACTTCGGCCTGATCCCGCGCAGCCACCGCGGCATCGTCGCCATCAACGAGCTCCCCGACCTCGCCGAGCGCATCCAGGTCGCGATGCTCAACGTGATGGAGGAGCGCGACATCCAGATCCGCGGCTACGTGCTCCGGCTGCCGCTCGACACGCTGGTCGTGGCCAGCGCCAACCCCGAGGACTACACCAACCGCGGACGCATCATCACCCCGCTCAAGGACCGGTTCGGGGCCGAGATCCGCACCCACTACCCCTCCGAGCTCGAGGACGAGGTAGCGGTGATCCGGCAGGAGGCGCAGCTGGTCGCGGAGGTGCCCGACCACCTCGTCGAGATCCTGGCCAGGTTCACCCGCAACCTGCGCGAGTCGACCTCGGTCGACCAGCGCTCGGGCGTCAGCGCCCGGTTCGCGATCGCGGGCGCCGAGACGATCGCGGCGTCGGCGCTGCACCGTGCGACGCGCCAGGGGGAGGAGCAGGCGGTCGCCAGGGTCGTCGACCTCGAGACGGCGGTCGACGTGCTCGGCGGCAAGATCGAGTTCGAGACCGGCGAGGAGGGCCGTGAGGGCGAGATCCTCACCCACCTGCTCCGGACGGCCACGGCCGAGTCGGTGCGCAGCCACTTCCGGGGTCTCGACTTCGCGCTGCTGGTCGACCGGATCGAGGCCGGCCAGATGGTCACGACCGGCGAGCAGGTCACCGCCCGCGACTTCCTGACCGGCCTGCCGGTCCTCGGTGAGTCCGACCTCTACGACCAGGTGTGCGACCGGCTCGACGCCCACAACGACGGCGAGCGGGCCGGCGCGATCGAGCTCGCCCTCGAGGGTCTCTACCTGGCCCGCAAGATCAGCAAGGAGTCCAGCGGCGGGGAGACCGTCTATGGCTAGGCACCAGCCACGGTCGCGCTACACGGCGTACGACGGGGGGCCCGACCCGCTCGCGGCGCCGGTCGACATCGCCGAGGCGCTCGACGCGATCGGCGAGGACGTGATGGCCGGCTACAGCCCCGAGCGGGCGATGCGCGAGTTCCTGCGTCGCGGCGGCCGGGACCGGCGCGGCCTGGACGACCTGGCCCGCCGGATCGCGGAGAAGCGGCACGAGCTGACCCAGCGGCACCACCTCGACGGGACGCTGCAGGAGGTCCGCGAGCTGCTCGACAGCGCCCTGGTCCACGAGCGCGGACAGCTGGCGCGCGACATCTCGATGGACGACGACGACCGCGCCCTGCGGGAGCTGACGCTCGACAACCTGCACTCGTCGACCGCTGCTGCGGTGAGCGAGCTCGCATCGTACGACTGGCAGAGCCGCGACGCCCGCGAGGACTACGAGCGGATCAACGACCTGCTCGGGCGAGAGCTGCTCGACCAGCGGTTCGCCGGCATGAAGCAGGCGCTCGAGAGCGCCACCGACGAGGACCGCGCGGCGATCAACGAGATGCTGGGCGACCTCAACGACCTGCTGGCCAAGCACCAGCAGGGCACCGACACCGCGCAGGACTTCGCCGACTTCATGGACAAGCACGGCGAGTACTTCCCCGAGAACCCGCAGAACGTCGACGAGCTGATCGACGCGATGGCCCGGCGAGCGGCGGCGGCCCAGCGGATGATGAGCTCGATGACCGCCGAGCAGCGCGCGGAGCTGATGTCGCTGGCCCAGTCCGCCTTCGGCTCGCCGGCCCTGATGGAGCAGCTGGCGCAGCTCGACGCGAACCTCCAGGCGTTGCGCCCCGGCGAGGACTGGACCGGCTCGGAGCGCTTCGACGGCGAGCAGGGCCTGGGGCTCGGTGACGGCACCGGGATGCTCCAGGACCTGGCCGACCTCGACGCCCTCGCCGAGCAGCTCGCCCAGTCCTACGACGGCGCGAGGCTCGACGACATCGACCTCGACAAGCTCGCCCAGCAGCTCGGCAACGACGACGCCGTCGACGCCCGCACGCTGCAGCGGCTCGAACAGGCCCTGCGCGACTCCGGCTACCTCACGCGCACCTCCGACGGTCGGCTCAAGCTCTCGCCCCGGGCGATGCGCCAGCTCGGCAAGGCGTTGCTGAAGGACGTCGCGACCAGGATGAGCGGGCGCCAGGGCCAGCGCGACCTGCGCCAGGCCGGCGCCGCCGGCGAGCTGTCCGGTGCGACACGGGAGTGGCAGTTCGGCGACACCGAGCCCTGGGACGTGACCCGCACCATCACCAACGCCGTCCGCCGGGCCGCGGGGGAGCCGGGCCCGATGGTCTCGACAGTCCCGACCGACGGACCTGCCGTCCGCATCCAGGTCGGGGACGTCGAGGTCTCCGAGACCGAGGCCCGGACCCAGGCCGCGGTGGCACTGCTGGTCGACACGTCGTTCTCGATGGCGATGGACGGCCGCTGGGTGCCGATGAAGCGCACGGCGCTGGCGCTCCACACCCTGATCCGCTCCCGGTTCCGAGGCGATGCGCTGCAACTGATCGGTTTCGGCCGGCACGCGCAGGTGATGGACATCGAGGAGCTGACCGGCCTCGACGCGATGTGGGACAAGGGGACCAACCTCCACCACGCGCTGCTGCTGGCCAACCGGTTCTTCCGCAAGCATCCCGCCGCCCAGCCGGTGCTGCTGATCGTCACCGACGGGGAGCCGACCTCCCATCTCGAGCCGAACGGCGAGGTGTACTTCGAGTACCCCCCTCATCCCCTCACCGTCGCCTACTCGATCCGCGAGCTCGACAACTCCGGTCGCATCGGCGCGCAGACGACATTCTTCCGCCTCGGCTCCGATCCGGGGCTGGCGCGGTTCGTGGAGTCCATGGCCCGGCGCGTCGACGGACGCGTGGTCGCCCCGGAGCTCGACGACCTGGGGGCGGCCGTGGTCGGCTCCTACCTCGGCTCGCGCGGGCCGGCCGGCGCGGGTGACTACGGCGACTGGTTCGGTGGTCGGGGCTTCTGGGTCGGTTGAGGGCCCTCCCACGCCGGGTCGTTAGGTTGGGCGCGAGATGATCGACGACACCACCTGGGACGAGACCACCCGGCCGACCCTCGGCGAGGCTCCGGACACCGCGTACTCCCCGGCCGAGGACGCCTACCACCGCCACCTGGTGGAGATCCACGACCACTTGCGGGACGAGCTCACCCGCCTCCACGGACTGGTCGAGGAGGTACGTCGGGGGGTGCTGACCGCGGGCGAGGCGCGGTCGGAGGTGCAGGCGATGTCGTTGCGACAGAACAACTGGACCCTCGGCGCCTACTGCCAGTCCTACTGCGGCTTCGTCAACGGCCACCACTCGCTGGAGGACGCCAGCGTCTTCCCCCACCTGCGTCGCTCGGAGCCGGCTGCCGCGCCCGTGCTCGACCGGCTGTCGGCCGAGCACGACACGATCCACCACCTCCTCCAGGACGTCGACCGGGTCCTGGTCGGTCTGGTCGTGAACGCCGACGAAGCCGCCCTCGACGCCGTGGAGGAGGCGCTGCAGACCCTCGGCGACCGGCTGCTGAGCCACCTCGCCTACGAGGAGCGCGAGCTCCGCGGTCCGCTCGCGCGGCACGGGTTCTACTGAGCCGATGAGGGACCCGTCGGCGACCACGCTGGCGCTGCTCGCCCTGGCGGGTCTGGCGGCGGGGTTCGTCGACGCCGTCGTGGGCGGGGGAGGACTCCTGCAGCTCCCGGCCCTCCTGGTCGGCCTGCCGCACGCCGCGCCGGTCCAGATCCTCGGCACCAACAAGCTCAGCTCGATCTGCGGCACCACCGTCAGCAGCGCGACGTACTACCGCCGGATCCGGCCCGACCCGCGCACGTTCGGCCCGCTGATGGCCTGCGCCTTCGCCGGGTCGGTGGGCGGCGCCCTCCTCGGCTCCCACATCCCGGACAGTGCCTTCGACCCGATCGTGCTCGTCGTGCTGGTGGTGGTCGGCGGCTACGTCACGCTGCGTCCGGAGCTGGGCGAGAGCACGGTGCTCAAGTACGCCGGCCGCCGGCACATCGGGATCGCGATGGTCGCCGGCCTGGTGATCGGCTGCTACGACGGCGCGCTGGGCCCCGGCACCGGCAGCTTCCTGGTGATCACCCTGGTCGGGATGCTCGGCTACAGCTTCCTCGAGGCCAGTGCGAAGGCGCGGCTGGCCAACTGGGCCACCAACCTCGCCGCGCTCTGCGTCTTCGTCCCGCAGGGCGCGGTGCTGTGGAAGGTCGGCTTCGTGATGGGCGCGTGCAACCTGGTCGGCGGCTACCTCGGCGCTCGTACGGCGGTTGCTCGCGGCGCCCGCTTCGTACGGATCTTCTTCCTCGTGGTCGTGGCCGGGTTCGTGGTCCGGATCGGCGGCCAGCTCCTCGGTCTGTGGTGAGCCCGAAACGCGCGTGCGCATCGTCGGCGTGACTGGCTAGCGTCGTGGACATGACGCAGACCTTCGACCCGAGCTCACGCACCGACGTTCCCCTGCGAGCCGACGAGGTGTCCGCCCTCCGGGGCTTCCTGGACTACCACCGCGACACCCTGCGGTGGAAGTGCGCCGGGCTCACCCGGGAGCAGCTCGCCCGGCCGCTCGCGCCGTCGACCATGACCCTCGGCGGGATGATGAAGCACCTCGCGCTCGTCGAGGCCGGCTGGTTCCTCAACACGATGCTCGGAGAGCCCGACCCGCCGCCGTTCGACGACGTGGACTGGGATGCGGATCCCGACTGGGAGTGGCACACCGCGAAGGACGACTCCCCGGAGGCGCTCCTGGCGCTCTTCGACGACTTCGTACGCCGTGCGGACGAGGCGATCGACCGGTGCCTGGAGCGTGACGGGCTCGACACCCTGGGAGTGCGCGAGAGCAAGCGGAACGGCGCCTTCTCGCTGCGCTGGGTCCTGTTGCACCTGATCGAGGAGTACGCACGGCACAACGGTCACGCCGACCTGATCCGCGAGTCGATCGACGGCGAGACCGGTGAGTGACCCACGCATCCGGCCCGTCACCGACACCGGCCTCCACGTGATGTCCCTGCCGCTGGACCAAGCCGCGGGTCCGGGTTGATCGCCGGCTCGGCCCGGGGGGACGGGACCGGACCGGCGCTGCTTCCCGAGGTGGGACGGGGTCAGCGGATCTTGCGGCGGGCCTTGCGCGCGCGGGTGCGGGCCTTGGCGTCCGCGACGCGGTCCTGGACGCTCTGGCGGGCGATCATCCGAGCGAAATCGGGGCTGGCTACGAAGTGGTTCATGGCTCGAGCCTGCTCTCTGAGGTGGCCCCGGCGGATCGGACGAATGCCGTAGATCGTCCGGGCGCCTACCTCAGATGCCTGAGCACCCCGGTGCCGATGACCACCGGTCAGCTGATGCTCGCGTCCAGGATCACGCCGTCGAACCAGTCGGCTTCGGCGCCGCCCTCCGCCTTCGCGCCGAGCGACACCGGAGCCGTGTTGCTGATCGAGCCGGTGACCCCCGCCTTGGTGCGCGGTGCCAGGTTGTCGACGACCAGGGTCAGCCCGGTGCTGGTGCGGGTGCAGGTGATCGTGTGCACGTTCCCGTCGGTGAGGTTGGTGGTGCCGCGGATCTGGAGCGCCTTACGGTTGGTGTCCTTGACCACGCACAGCGCCCGCGCCTTGCCGTTGGCCTGGAGGACCTCGACCTTGTACTCACCACCCTTGGTGACGGTGAGGCCCTTGCGCATCAGGTCGTAGTCGAGTCCCTGTCCGGGTGCCACGCTCGACCGGAACGTCACGGAGAACGAGAACACATCGGTCCCCGGGTTGAGCGAGTCGGAGGTGGGCACGAGGACCTTCGAGCTCGTGCCGTTGAACTCGTAGCCGCTGCCGGTCATCACGACGTTCTCGGCCGTGCCGTCGTTGCCGTTGCCCGACGAGTCGAAGGCGGTCGTTCCCGAGGTCTCGTCGAAGTGCCAGATGGCGCGTTCACCGGCGGCCAGAGCGGGTGCCCCGAGCGCCACGATCCCGACCGTCGCGGTGATCCCCGAGACGGCCAACCCGGCGAGGGACGGGCCACGCCGCCTCGCTCGTCGGTGTTTGGGCGTATAGCGCGCGACAGTCTGAACGGTCATGGGTCTCCCTTTGCGTGGGTACGGCGGGGCCGCGTCACCACCCATGGAACGTGCCCGTGATCGAATCTACGGAGGGGGCGGTGCGGGCTCATCCCCTGTTTTGGGAATGCGCCGGCGCATCAGGCCGCGGGCCAGCCCGGACCAGAACCCGTACCCCCATCCCACGTGCATGGCGGCGAACGCGGCCGGCAGGTGCGTCCAGTCGGCGTCGTGCTCGAGCGCGCGGCGGGTCTGCCGCGTCGCCACGGCCACGCCCGCGACGTACGGCGAGACCATCAGGGCCGCCTGCCCCGGATGCCGGCCCGCGCGCAGCGCGGCCAGGGACAGCCAGGCGACGAGCGCCGGAGCCACCACGTGCCGGGCCGACAGGGACGTCGGGTGGAGCAGGGCCACGTCGGCCTTCCCCTTCCCGTAGCGGACGTACTGCCGGTACAGGTCGGGCACCGACTGGCGGCACTGCCAGGCGATGACGACACGCGGGTCGAGCAGCAGGCGGCCGCCGCGCGAGCGCAGGCGGTAGTCCAGCTCGTAGTCCTCGTTGGCCACCAGGCGCTCGTCCCACCCGCCGACGTCGCGCAGCAGGTCCACCGGGTACGCGCCGAACGGCAGGTGATCGACCTCCAGCTCGGTCGTCGCGTAGTGATACTTGCTGTTGCCGACGCCGAAGCGGCTGCTCATCGCTGCCGCGATGGCCCGGCCCGCCGGAGTGACTCCCACCCCGGGCTTCAGCCCACCCACGCCGGCCCAGGTGCCCTCGCGCAGGCGGGCGACCAGGTCGGCGACGTACGTCGGCGGCACGGTGCTGTGGGCATCCACCCGGACCAGCCACCGGCCTCGGGCCGCGGCGAGACCGAGGTTGAGGGACACCGCGATGTTGGGCACGGGGTTGGTGAGGATCTCGACCCGCGAGTCCTGCGCCTGTCGCTCCTCGATGATCGAGCGGGTGCGGTCGGTGGAGTCGCCCTCGATGACCACGAACTGGAGCTCGCGGTAGGTCTGGCCCAGCACCGATGCGAGGGCTGCGCCGATCGCCTGCTCCTCGTTGCGTGCCGGCATGATCACGGTGACGAGCTCGTTCGCGTGGTTCCCCTTGGTCGCCGTCACAGCGGCACCGTAGTACCCGAGCAGGAGGCGTCATACCCGTTCTTGGTGGACTTGACCGTTCCCGACCTGTGGGCCGGGCCGTGGCCGGTACGGTGACGCCGTGAGCGTCGGCCAGGACCTGATGAGGCTCCGCCTCCACCTGAGACGCCCGCTGTCGAGGCTCCCCTACGCGTGGGACGCGGCCATGCACGCCCGCCCCGGCAAGCGCGTCACCCTGGCCCGGCCGGACACCACACTGGTGGTCGAGGGCTTTCCGCGGTCCGGCAACACCTACAGCGTTGCCGCGTTCCAGGTCGCGAACGGTCCCGACGCACACCTCGGTCGACACCTGCACGGGGCACCACACCTGCTCCGCGCGAAGCGGCTCGGAATCCCGGCCATCGCCCTGGTTCGGGCCCCCGAGGACGCCGTGCCGTCGTACCTCATCCGCCGGTCCGGGCTGCACGTCGAGGACGGCCTGGTGGAGTATCTCGACTTCTACCGGACCGCCTGGCGGGCCCGGGACGCCTTCGTGGTCGGTCTGTTCGACGACGTCACCACCGACTTCGGAGGCGTGATCGAGCGGGTCAACCAGCGGTTCGGATCGTCGTTCGCTCGCTACGAGCCGACCCCCGAGAACGAGGCGGCCGCCTTCGCGCTGGTCGAGGAGATGAACCGGCTCGAGTGCCGCGGTGAGGTGGTCGAGACCCACGTCGGACGGCCGTCAGCCGAACGGGAGGCCCGGAAGGCAGAGATCGCGGCGTCGCTGGGGAGCCCCCGGGCGACGCGGTTGCTCGGTCAGGCGCAGCAGCTCTTCCAGCAGTACGTCGCGCTGGCCACCGGAAGGACGGAGGGCTCGTGAGCAAGGTACTGCTGGTCGGCAAGGGATACCCCGACCGGGGCGGGATCCCTACCTTCCTGAACACCCTCCGCGAGGGCGAGCTCGGCGAGCTTCACGAGATCACGTTCCTCAACGTGGCCCACTCCGGCACGCCCGAGGGCGGCGAGGTGACCGCGGGCAACATCGGTCGCACCCTGCGCGACGCCGTCAACGTCTTCCGGATGGCCAAGGGCCAGGACATCGTGCACATCCACTCCGCACTCGCGCCGGCGGTCACCGTGGGCCGAGCCGGGCTCCTGGCGCTGGGAGGCCGGCTGCGCGGCGCCGCCGTGATCATCCACGCCCACGGTGGCAACATCGAGACCTGGCTGACCACCCGGCGCACGAGGACCCTGATGCGGCTGGCGATGCTGCCCGCGAGCCGCGTCGTCGCCGTCTGGTCCGCGGGGGAACGGACCTTGGCTGGCGCTCTGGGGCGCCGGCGGGTCAGCCTGATCGACAACGGGGTGGACACCGAGCGCTTCGTGCCCGGTGAGGTCGACCATCACCCTCCGCGGGTCCTCTACGTCGGGCTCCTGACGCCGCGCAAAGGGGTACTCGACCTGATCGAGGCCTCCCGCCTGTTGCGCGGCGACGGGGTCGAGCACGAGCTCCTCCTGGTCGGCGGGGTCCCGGACGAGGGACCCGAGGCCGCGGAGCCGGTGCTGGCCGCTGCCGAGGGCGTCGCCCGGCTGCTCGGCACCCGGCCACCCGAGGAGATGCCCGCGGCCTACGCCGACGCCGACGTGTTCTGCCTGCCGTCCTGGTGGGAGGCGATGCCGCTGTCGGTGCTCGAGGCGATGTCGGCGGGACTGGCGGTGGTGGCCAGCGACGTGGGTGACGTGTCGCGGCTGGTCACGCCCGAGTGCGGGGCGGTGGTGCCGGTCAAGGACCCGCAGCAGCTGGCGGACGCGTTGCGTGAGCTCCTCGTCGACCAGGGGCTGCGGCGCCGGTGCGGTGAGGCGAGCAGGAGGCGGGCGATCGCGGCCTTCTCGAGCACCGCGACGGCTCACGCCATCGACCGCCTGTTCCATGATGTGAGACACGGAGATCCCGCCTGAGGGCCGGCCGGCCGGCGCACGCAGACTTGCCATCCTCGGCGACCTTTGTCTTACTCCTGGGTGAAGGATGCCCCCGACCCCGAGGTAAGTCCCCCGATGCCTTTGATCCACGGGCGCCTGCGCGCCCTCATGCTTCTTCTCGCCAGCGCCGCACTGGTGGCCGCTGCCACCACCATTCCGCAGACCCTCGACCCTCCCGCGCACGGCGCGACCCAGGCGGTCCTGAGCCAACGCACCGTCGTGACCGGAACGCGGCCCTTCCAGCCGACGAGCTACTGGAACACCAGGCTCGGCAAGGCGCCGCGGAGTCCGCACAGTGCCGCCTGGATCCGGGACTCGCTCAACTCCGCACACACCCAGAACTACCTCAAGCTCGTGCTGGGCGACTGGGGCATGCCCGTCGTCCGATCCCACCCGTCGGATCCGCTCAACACGGTCAGCGCCAACGGCCGCTCGATCCGGGTGCACATCCCGGCGAGAGCGCGTCCGATGGCAGCCGATGACGCCGCGATCGTGATCATCGACCGCAGCACGGACCAGGTCGTGGGCCTCCAGGGCGCGCGCTACGCCAACGGTCACTGGACCGCGATCGGGATGTCCCGCTACCACTACCAGTCCAACGGGATCGCCGGCGGGCTCCCGGGCGGACGCAAGGCGAACTTCGGCCACCGTGGAGTCCCCGCGTCGGTGCAGGCCGTCACGAAGCGCGAGGTCTTGCGCGGCAAGATCCGGCACCGCCTCGAGGTCTACTGGTGGGAGACCGCCGACCGGACGCCCGAGGGCAGCAGCGCCTACTTCCCGATGACCGGCTCCGAGTCGGGCAAGACCGGAGTCGTCCCCGAAGGTGCCGTCATCCGGCTCAAGCCGAGCGTCGATCTCGACGCCCTGAAGCTGTCCCCGGCGGCTCGCGTGATCGCCCGCGCCCTGCAGAAGTACGGCGCGGTGGTCGGCGACAACTCGGGTACCGGCAACAACCTCAAGCTCCAGGCCAACGTCGACTGGTCCGGGATCTTGAACAAGGACTCGCTCCGGAGGATCCCGTGGAGCGACTTCGTGTTCGTCAAGGGTGGCTACCGGCCATGAGCACGTCGCCCTGACGCCGTAGTCCCGGGCCGACTCCGCCCGGGAGGCTTCCCCCTGCGTCCATAATGGCGCGCATGCAGGAGGCACCGATCTTCATCGTCGGCTCGATGCGGTCGGGCTCCACCATGCTGCGACTCATCTTGGACAGCCATCCGCGGATCGCGGTCGGCGCCGAGACGGGATTCATGGGAGCGTTGCTCGCCGCGCGCCGCATCCCCGGCTGGAAGCACGGGGCGGAGTGGTTCGGCCGGATCGGCTGGACCGAGCAGGAGCTCGACGCCCGGCTCCGCGAGTTCTACAGCGGGATGTTCGAGCGGCACGCTCGGTCGCAGGGGAAGGCCCGCTGGGGTGACAAGACCCCCTTCCACACCTCCCACATGGAGGCGATGGGCCAGGTCTTCCCCGACGCCGTCTTCGTGGGCATCGTCCGTCACCCCGGAGCGGTCGCCGCGTCGCTGCACCGCTCGTTCCACTACGCCTTCGACGAGGCCGTGGACTACTGGTGCGACGTCAACCGGCAGATGCTCCTCGCCGCAGGAGAGCTCGGCGATCGGTTCACGCTGTGCCGCTACGAGGACCTCGTCAGCGACAGTGAGGACGTCCTGCGCGAGCTCGTGGCCGCGATCGACGAGGAGTTCGACCCGGCCCTGCTCCGCCACCACGAGGTGCAACGCGCTCAGGGGGCACCCAAGCTGACCGACGGCAGCACCAGCTCGCAGGACCCGATCGACGCCTCCCGCGCCGAGAGGTGGACCGACGAGATCACTCCTGCCCAGCGCGACATCCTCGGGGCTGCCGCCCGATTGGGTGCGGTCTTCGGGTACGCCCAGACAGAGGTCGGGCCGTTCCCCGCCGGCACCCACCGGTGGACGGCCACGGGCAAGGAGCTCGCTGAACGCTGCGCGGAACAGCCCGGGGTGCTCGATCAGACGTCGCCGGGTCCGCCGCTGGCGCTCGACGCCGATCCCGAGGAGCTGGCCCGCCGCCTGGCCCAGGCGGAGGCGGCGCTGCATCGGATCAGGTCCAGACGGGCGGTGCGGTACGCCGAGGCCGCGCGGAGGGTGCAACGCGGCCGGACCTGGCACGAGGTGCGGGCCGCGTGGGCGATGCTGCGAGACGAGGGCCGGGGCTGATGGCCGTGTCGGGCGCCGACTTCGACCTGCACGGGATCGTCGGTGTGCGGGTGGTCGACGGCGCACCGACGGACATCGCCGTGGTGAGCCGTCAGCTGGGCCACCCGGAGACCACGCTCGACCGTGAGCCGGACCTGACCGTCCGCTTCGTCGACCGGCTCGCACCCTCACCACTGACCCTGGTCGGCGTCGGGGAGAGCGGGTACGACGACGACTCCTTCTACCTGTTGCAGGCGAAGGGCGGCAGCACCCGGCGCACGAAGCTTCCGTTCGACCGGCTCGGGCAGGGCGCCGAGATCGTCTGCGAGCGCGACATCCCGGCGGTGCCCCACCTCCTGGCGGTTGTCAACCTCGTCCTGCTCACCCGCGAGGTGCTGCCGCTGCACGCGACCGCGCTCGAGGTCGACGGTGACGGGATCCTGGTCACCGGATGGTCCAAGGGCGGCAAGACCGAGACCCTCCTCGCGGCGACCCGCCACGGGGCCCGCTATGTCGGCGACGAGTGGGTCCATCTGCCGCCCGACGGGCGGATGCTCGGGCTGCCGGAGCCGATCCGGCTGTGGGCCTGGCAGCTCGCCCAGCGGCCCGACCTGCTGGCCTCCCGTACGCCGGCCGAACGACGACGGCTGCGGATGTGGTCGACCGTGTCGCGGGTCGCCGACTCGGTGGCCGATCACGGTGGGCGGGCGGCCGGCCCGGTGCGACGGGTCGCTCCCGCCCTGGGTCGGCAGGCCTACCTGCAGGTGCCCCCCGTCGACCTCTTCGGTGCCGACGGAATCGTGCCCAGCGCTCGGCTCGACGCGGTCGTGCTGGTGTTGAGCCACGAGGCACCGGCCACCGTGATCCACCACGCCGAGCCCGGTGAGATCGCTCGTCGGATGGCCGCGTCACTGGCCGAGGAGCGGGCACCCCTCATGGTGCACTACCGGCAGTTCCGCTACGCCTTCCCCGATCGGTCCTCCCCGCTGCTCGAGTCGGCCGGCGACCTCGAGTCGCGCCTCCTCGCCGAGCGGCTCGACCACGTGCCGTCCGCAAAGGTCACGCACCCGCATCCGTGCGACGTCCATGAGCTGGGGCGAGCCGTCCTGGACGCCGCCCGACGGGCCCGTACCGCGAATTGATGAACTGAGCATCTCTTAACCTTCGACCCGACCGGATCCGGGTAAAGGCCCACTACGCTGGCCCTCGCAGATGGCAAAGGGGGAAGCCATTGGCTCGGCCACGTCTCAGCGTCGCCCTCGTCGGACCCGACGGGGCAGGCAAGAGCACCATCAGCGCTCGCCTGCGGCAGGCCGCCCTTCCGGCACCCGTGACGACGATCTACATGGGAGTCAACCTGGAGGCCAGCTCCGTCATGCTCCCGACCACGCGTCTGCTCCTCGCGGCGAAGCGAGCGCGCGGAGGCCGGCCGGACCTGGTGGCGAGCAGTCTCCGTGACGTCGAGGACGACGACCGCACCGCGCCGGCCGGTCGCCGCTCCGCGCTGCGAAGCAGCGCGCGGATGGCCGTCTGGATGACCGAGGAGTGGTTCCGGCAGCTGCTCGCGCTGGGCCAGGGCTTGCGTGGACGGATCGTCGTGTTCGATCGCCACTTCTTCCTCGACTACTACCACGCCGATGTCGACTCGGCCGGCCGTCGTGGCCCCGCCCAGCGGCTGCACGGGTGGATGCTCCGGCGGATCTACCCCCGGCCCGACCTGGTGATCATGCTCGACGCCCCGGCCGAGGTGCTCCACGCCCGCAAGCCCGAGGCGACGGTGGCCTGGCTCGAGCGCCGCAGACAGCAGTATCTGGAGCTGGCACCGCTGGTTCCTCAGTTCGTGGTCGTCGACGTCGACCGTCCGCTCGACGCAGCGGTGTCCGAGGTCGTGACGGCCATCGAGTCCACCTGGAAGGCGAAGAACGCGTGAAGATCCTGCTGGCCAGTCCGATCGACCCCGGCACCGTCGAGGTCCTCTCCGAGTCCTACGACGTGGTACGGCCCGCCGCAGCGACGCCGGAGGCGCTCAAGGAGGCGATCGCCGACCGGGACGCCGTCGTCGTGCGCAGCGGCGTGATGCTCTCCGCCGACGTCCTGGCGGCCGCTCCGGGACTCCGTCTGCTGGTCCGTGCCGGTGCCGGCCTCGACAACATCGACCTCGACCAGGCGCGCACCCAGGGTTTGCGGGTCGTGAAGATCCCGGGGATGTCGGCGCCACCGGTCGCAGAGTTCACCTTCGCGCTGCTGCTCTCGCTGGCCCGGAAGGTCACGGTCGCCGACCGCCGGCTTCGAGAGGGTCACTGGCCCAAGCCGATGCTGGGCGGCCCCTTGCTGCACGGCAAGACCCTCGGCATCGTCGGCGCCGGCAACATCGGCGGCCTGGTGGGTCAGATGGGCGCCGCCTGGGGCATGCACGCGATCGGCTGTGTGGCCAACCCCAACGACACGATCGCGCAGCAGCTGCTCGGCCGCGGCGTACGCCTCACCGACTTCGACGAGGTGCTCACCACGTCCGACTTCCTGTGCCTGCACACGCCGCTCGACGAGTCCACGCGACACCTGATCGGGACGGACGCCTTGGCTCGGATGAAGCCCGGCTCCCTCCTGGTCAACGTCGCCCGGGGCGGCGTGGTGGATGAGGCCGCCCTGCTCGAGGCGCTGACCCGCGGTGACACCGTCGCCGGAGCGGCCCTCGACGTGCACGAGACCGAGGGGGAGGGGACCCGGTCCCGCTTCGCCGACCTGGACAACGTCGTCCTCACGCCGCACATCGGGGCCATGGCGGTGGATTCTCAGCATCTGATCGGCGAGCGCATCGTCGAGCTGGTGCAGGCCTATGACAACGGAAAGCTCGACGAGGAGATCCGAGATGGTGAACATGTCCTTTGACCAGCCGCGCCTGAGCCGCGCCGACGCGAAGCGGATGCGGCTTCGGTCCGGCCTGCAGGGTGACACCCCGGTGGTGGCGGTCGGTGCCCACGACGCGATGAGCGCTCGCCTGATCGGTCACTACGACTTCGACGCCGTGTGGGTGAGCGGGTTCGGAGTCTCGGCGATGGCCTACGGCCTGCCCGACCTCAACCTGGTGACGATGACCGAGACCCTCGCCGTGACCCGCACGATCGAGGGAGTCACCGATCTGCCGGTCGTCGTCGACTGTGACAACGGATTCGGCGGCTTCAGCAACGTGGTCCGCACGGCCGTGGAGTTCGACCGGGCCGGCGTGGCCGCCGTGTGCATCGAGGACAACCTGTTCCCCAAGCGCAACAGCCTCTACCAGGGCCAGTCCAAGCGCGACCTCATCGCGACGAAGGAGCAGGCGCGTCGGCTCAAGGCCGCGGTGGAGGGCAAGGACTCCGAGGCGTTCGTGGTGATCGCGCGGGTGGAAGCACTGATCGCCGGGCACGGCGTGGAGGCAGCGATCGACCGGGCCACGGCGTACGCCGACGCGGGTGCCGACGCGATCTTGATCCACAGCAAGGACAAGACGCTCACCGAGATCACCGGCTTCCTCGACGCATGGCACTCGACGGGCATCACGACACCGCTCGTGGCAGTGCCGACGCTGTTCCCCGACTACACCGCCGACGAGCTGCACGAGAAGGGCTTCTCGATGGTGATCCTGGCCAACCAGCCGATGCGCGCAGCGGTGAAGGCGATGGAGGACACGCTGGAGATCCTCGAGAAGGAGCGCAAGCCCGCCGCGGCCGACCCCACCATCGCCTCGGTGAACCACGTCTTCGACCTGGTGCTCACCACCGAGACGATTCAGGCGGAGGAGGCGGATGAGGGGGCCTGACCACCGGCGCAGATCAAGAGGTGAGGGGCCCGCTGCGGTAGTGGTGGGGCTCGACAACATCACCGGCCTACAGACGGCGCGAATCCTCGCCGACCGTGGGGTGCAGGTGTACGGCGTGGCTGCCGACCGACGGCACTTCGGCGCGCGTACCAACGCGTGCGTCGACGTGGTCGAGTCGCGGCTGTCGGGGACCGCCCTGATCGACACACTGCGTCATCTGGCGCGGCGCCTAGGTCCGGAGCCTGCGGTGCTCGTGCCGTGCACCGACGGCGCGGTCTGGTCACTGTCCCTGCACCGCGACCAGCTCCTGGACCGCTATCGGCTGCCGCTGAGCGACCACGACGGCGTCGACCTGCTGATGGACAAGGTGCGGTTCGCCGACCATGCCAGGATGCACGGTCTCGCGGCGCCGCGCACCGAGGTGCTGCGCAGCCGGGCGGACGCCGAGAAGGCGGCGGAGGTGCTGTCGTGGCCGGCGGTGGTGAAGCCGCCGGTCAAGGCCGAGGACTGGCTCGCCCACACCACGGCGAAGGGGATCCGCGTCAGCGGCCCCGAGCAGCTGCTGGAGGTCTACGACCGGGTCGCCGGCTGGGCGCCGGTCCTGCTCGCCCAGGAGTGGGTGGAGGGCCCGGAGGACGGGCTCTTCTCCTGCAACGCCTACTTCGACGCCACCGGCACGCCGCTGGTCACCTTCGTGGCGCGCAAGCTGCGTCAGTGGCCGCCACAGGTCGGCACGAGTGCCTCCGGTGAGGAGTGCCGCAACGACGAGGTGCTCGAGGAGACTCTCCGGGTGTTCGGCTCGGTGGGGTTCCACGGCCTGGCCTACCTCGAGATGAAGCGCGACTCGGGCACCGGGGCCATGGCCATCATCGAGCCCAACGTCGGCCGTCCGACCGGCCGCTCCGCGATCGCCGAGGGCGGCGGCGTCGAGCTCGTGTACACGGCGTACTGCGACGCAGCGGGACTCCCGCTGCCCACCGAGAGGACCCAGCGGTACGTCGGGACCACGTGGCTCGACCTGCGGCGCGACGTGCAGGCGGCCGTCGTGGGCATCCGTCGCGGCGAGCTCACACCTCGGGAGTGGCTGTCCTCGCTGCGTGGTCCGCGCACCCATGCGATCTGGTCGGCACGGGACCCGCGCCCCTTCGTCACCGACCTCGCCCACGTCGTGGGCGCCGCCGTGAGGAGGGGGACGTGAGGCGCCTCGTGCGGACGGCCGCGACCATCACGGTGCTGGCGACGGTGCTGCTCGGATGCTCCGACGAGCAGATCGTCACCGCGCCACCGACGTCACCCAGCCCGACTCCCGCACCCTCGCTGCCGACCTCGCCATCGCTCCTGCGCTACGTCAGCCCGACCGGCAACAACCACAACCCCGGCACCCTCGACCGTCCGTGGCGCACGCTGGCCTTCGCGTTCCACCGGCTGTACGTGAAGCAGGTGCTCCTCGTGCGCGGTGGCACCTACCACGAGCAGATCGACCATCTGCGGCTCCACCCGGGCACTCCCGAGTCCCCGATCACGGTCCGCGCCTATCCGGGTGAGAACCCGGTGCTGGTCGGCACCGTCTCCTTGAACCGGCCGACGGACTGGCTGATCGACGACCTCGACGTGACCGGGAACCCGAAGGCCGGCAAGCAACCGCCGTTCATGGTGAAGGTGATCGGCGGTCGCGACTGGACCTGGCAGAACAGCGAGTTCACGAACACGCTCGGCCTGGCCAACGTGATGATCACCGGGTGGGGCCGCGAGGAGCCGGCTCGCTTCACGTTCACCGGCAACTGCCTCCACGACCTCTCCCGGTCGCCGAAGAGCTCGACCAACCTCTTCCTCGGCGCGATGGGGCTGGGCGCCAGCGGGACCGTGTCGCGCAACGTCGTCTTCAACCACGACGGTCGCCCCAACGTCAGGATCGGCTCCGGCGCCGGCTCTCCCACGCGGTTGCGGCTGGTCCGCAACACCATCTACGGCGGCAGTCTCGGCATCGACGTCCGCGGCCGCCCGCACCGGGTCAAGATCTACCGGAACGTCGTGGGCGGCAGTCGCGCCCCGGCCATGATCCGGTTCCATCGCGGGCGGCCATCCGGCACGTCGGTGAGCAACAACGTCGCGGTCGACGCGAATCAGCTCTTTCGTCCGGAAGTGAGGAAGAACGTGCACGGATACGGCAACATCGTGCTGCCAGGAGACCCCGACTTCGTCGACACCAGCCGGTGTGACGGGTTCCGGTCCGGCCTGGACGCGACCATCCCCTATGGAGCGTTCGCGTCATGAGGGTCAACGACAATCCGGATCGCCCACAAGGCGACCGGCGGCCCTCTAATGTTGTCGCGATGAAGGGGGTTCGCATGGAAAGCGGGTCCGACGTACTCGCCACGTTCCTCTGGGGACTCCGCCGCTACGCCGTGGTGGTTCTCGCCATGGTGGTGGCCCTCGGGGTGCTCGTGCCGGTCCTCCTCTCCAGTCGCGCCGAGGTGTACCAGGCAACGGCGCAGGTGGGTCCGAACTCGAAGCTGCAGCTGTCCAACACCAACCCGTTGCCGCGCTTCGCGGAGTCCGTCTTCAACAACGGGGCGGTCGAGCTGAACATCCGGACGATGCTCAAGCGGACCAGCGGCAACATCATCCCGTCGAAGGTGCAGCTGATCGCCGCCCAGGACAACGTCGTGCTCGACGTCGTGGCCCACGCCCCGAACGCGGAGCAGGCGATCCTGATCGCCAACCGGGCGGCCGAGACCTTCGTCATCCAGCTCAACATGTACGAGAACGCGGTGGCACCCTTCGTGGTCGCCCACCAGGCCGTCTTCGCCAAGAAGGTCCCGAAGTTCGCCGGCGGCTCCGTCTCGATCATTTTCGGGCTGCTCGGGGGTCTGCTCGCGGGAGTCGCACTGGTCGGCCTGGCGATGGTGGTTCGCCGTCCGGTCGTGGACGTCTCCAACGCCCAGGACGTCACGGGCTCGCCGGTGATCGGTCGCATCCGCCTGCCACGCCATGGTCCGGTGAAGCTGCCCCCGGACGACCGGGCCGTGGGTCTGCTGGGTCGCCTGCTCGTCACGTCCGCCGAGACCATCCACGTGGCTGCTCCCAGCCAGACCCAGGCCGAGCGGTTCGCCGGACTGTTGACGGAGGTCTTCGGGCGGATGCCGGTGGTGACGAGCCTCCAGAAGAAGCAGGGGGCCAAACCCGACTCGTCGTCGCCTCGGCCCAAGGTGGTGGCCCCCCGCGGCCTGGACGAGTGGTTCTCCGCCCAGGACGAGCGGTCCTACACGGTGCTGCTCGCCCCGGAGGGCATCAGCGCACGCCACCTGCGCGTGTTCGCCGAGGAGCACGACACGGGCGCTCCCACCGGTGTCGTCCTGGTCACCAACCAGCGCCGGCGCGCGAAGCTCTCCCGCAAGCGCTGAGATGTCAGTCCGACGCGAGGTCGAGCAGTCGCTTCGCTTCTGCTCGGGCCCGGTGGTCGGCCAACGCGGCCGACCTCCGGGAGAGTCTGCCGGCCAGGTCGTGGCGTGGGTTGTCGAGCGACGCGCTCCACTTGTCCATCAGGATCATCAGCTGGTAGGCCCGCAGCGGGCCCCGATCAGTGGTGGGCCCGAGGTACGCCGCGACGGCGGCCTCCTCCAGGTCGTTGAGGAGGCCGGAGCCGAAGGCCAGCCCATGGGTGTGGACCTGCGCACCGAGCAGCCGGATGCCGACCAGGAGCCGGCACAGGTCGTCGTACACCGGGACCCGCCAGCGGGGCAGTGGGTCGATGACGGAGAGCCGACCGTCCCGGAGCAGCATGTTGCGGGGCGCGAAGTCGCCGTGGCCCACCGCCACCGGGAGCTCGTCAGGGAGCAGCCCGGTGACGAGCTCCACCCCTGCACCCGCCAGCCGACGCCAGGCCGGCGAGCCGAGGAACTCGCCGTAGGCGCGGAGCCGGTCGACCACCTCGTCGCGGGTGCCCTGACGCACCGGACGGTCGGACGGGCCGGTGTGCTCCTGGAAGGTGCGGAGCCAGCGGCCGGCGAGCGCGCAGCCGGCGACGGCTTCCGTGCGGCTGCCGCGACCGCCTCGCAAGCGACTCAGGTCGAGCACCACGTCCCGCAGGGTCGGGGCGTCGACAAAGGTGGTGACGATCCCCGCCTCGTCCCTCATCAGCAGCAGGGGACGGACGACACCCAGGCCGGGTGTCTCGCCGCATGCCTGTTGGATCGCCACCAGCCCGTCCCATTCGAGGAGTGTCAGCTTCCGTGCCGTGGCCGCCTCCTGCCGCAGCCGCGGCCGGGTGCCGGCCACCGGCGAGGCGCCGGACTCGCGGCGGATCTTGACGAGTGCCGCAGGCACGGCGGCTCCGTCGAGGTGGACGGTGAGCAGCACCCCTTTGGGGCGGTCGGCCAGCAGTCGGACGTCGATCCCGGAGTGCGGGCGCTCGGGGAACCACTCGTGGGTGTGCGGGGCGATACGCCGGTTCAGCGTCTCGACGAGTCGGCCGACCGCCACCCGCGCCCCCGCCGCCCACTCGGTCCGGGCCGATGCACCGCCCGGAGAAGAAGCGTCAGGCTACCAGGCTGCGACGGTGGGGAGGTGGGATCGTGTCCGCCCTGACGCTGCTGGTGCTGGCGCCGGTCGGGATCCTGTTCGTCCTGGTCTGCCTGCAGAAGCCTCTGTCCGTCGCGCTCCCGGCCTTCGCCGCTACGATCCCCTTCGGACAGCTTCTCGCCATCGGCCACTCGCGCTTCGGCTCCGTCTCGTCGATCCTCGGCGTGCTGGTCCTCGTGGGTCTCGCCGGACGCCTGGTGGTGAGCCGCCGGCAGGTGACCCCGCCGTCGGGGACCGTGTTCCTATGGGTCGGCTTCCTGGCGGTGGCCGCGTCGACGGCGCTGTGGAGCGTCAGCCCCAGCCTGACGTCCAGCGGCATCCTGGAGATCAGCAGCCTGATCGGGCTCTACTCCCTCATCTCGCTCAACCAGGTCGACCGCGAGATCGTCCACCGGGTCGAGCAGGGGCTCGTCGCAGGTGGACTCGCCGCGGTCGGGTACGGCCTGATCCAGCTGACGGTGCTCGGTGGTTTCCCCAACGACGTGCCCGGTCTCCCGCCCAGCCCGGGAGGCCGCTTCGGCAACGACATGCTCGGGCCCAACAACACCGCCGTCGCCTTCCTACTGCCGTTGTGCATCTGCCTGCAGCGCTCGGTCTCCGCACCTCGGACCAGCACCCGGCGCCTGCATGCGGCTCTGGCCTTCTTGATGTTCCTGGGCATCGTGATGACCGGCTCGCGTGGGGGCATGCTCGCCGCCGTCCTGTGCACACTGATCCTGCTCGTGGTCGCGCAGCGCGGTCGGCGTCGGGTCCTGGCCACCTACCTGATCAGCGGCATCGTCGCGGGTCTGGTGGCGTTCTTCCTGCACCCGTTCGGGCTGGCCGAGCGAGACGTCTCGACCACCTCGTCCTCGGGCCGCACCAGCGTCTGGAAGGTCGGTCTCGCAGCTTGCCCGCAGTACTGTCTGCTCGGCTCCGGCTGGGAGACGTTCCCGGTCGTCTACGCGGCCACCCAGCCGACCGTGCCAGGGGCCGACGTGCTGGCCGGCAACGGCGGCTCCTACCAGCCGCACAACGTGATCCTGCTCGTGGCCATCGAGCTGGGCGGTCCGGGCCTGCTGCTGTTCTTCGCCGTCCTCGGTCTCACCGTGGCCGAGGCGTGGCGACTACCACGCCCGGTCCGGGGACCACCGCTGGCGGCGCTGCTCGGGACGTACCAGGCCTCCCTGTTCTTGTCGAACCTCGGCTACAAGTTCTACTGGATGGCCTTCATCATGGTCGCGATCAACCGGAGCGCCGCCTATGCCGAGCGGGCCCGCGAGCGCGAGGAAGTGGGACTCGACGCGGTCAGCTGAGCTCGGCTGACCGGTATCCCCAGACCTCGGAGACCGGGCGGCCGAGCAGGCCGTCGAGCCGCGCCACCTCGTCGGCGAAGCCGCGCCGGAGCTCCAGTCCCAGGGTGGGTTCCAGGCGCGGCTTGTCGTCCCGGTACTGCCTGTACAGCGCGGAGCGGACCGCTGTGGATCGCTTGATCCGTGACCGCCAACGGCGAAGGCCGACCGAGGCCGCGACCTTCGACGCCCGCTTGGCCAGGCCGACCATGGTGGCGTTGCGCGGCCGGCCGGCCGGCATCCGGGCCCGCAGGTCGCCCGTGGACAGTACGACGCGGTCGATGCCCAGGAAGTCGTAGACCTCGTCGGCGTACTGCTGCGCGCCGGTCTTGAGGTCGTCGAAGAGGCCGACGTGCAGCTGGCTCGCCGGGAAGTGTTCGAGGTAACGGGACAGGTGGGTGGCGTAGCGCCCTCGATCCAGCAGCCGTGGGTACTGCTCGACGGCCTCGCTGAAGGAGCCGCCGAAGCCGTTGTTCTTCACCAGGTCGAGGTAGTCGGAGAAGGCCCGGTCGACGGGCTCGCGCAGGCACACCAACAGCTTCATCGTGGGGGAGTACGCCGCGATCCGCGCGGGTGCCTCGGGCGAGGACAGGTAGGAGTGCGAGAACTCGCCGACCGCCCGGCCGTCGGCGTCCTCGAACTGCCGGCGGTACCAGTCGACACCACGGTCGAAGTGCGCGTCGAAGAAGTAGAGCCCCTTGTTGGATGCCAGCCACACGTCGTCATGCACCGAGAGAGCGTTGAAGAGCCAGGTCGACCCCGCCTTGCTGGTGCCGATGTAGAGGAAGTCCGGAACGGTGTCAGTGCGCACTCGGGTCGTATCCCTCCGGCAACACGTCCCAGAACTCGGGCGTGAACGGCAGCATGCAGAGGTCGTCGGCGGTCACGGTCCAGAGCTGTCCGCGGCCCTCCGTCCGGGTGTCCTCGAGCTTGAGCGCGGTGGTGCCGCCGGAGTCACCGAGGTAGATGCCGTACTTCTGCAGCGCCAGAGCGATCTCCAGCGCCTGAGGATGCAGGCCGATGTGCTGCAGATCGATGGAGGGCTTGATCCGCATCCTGAGTCCTTCGGGCGGAGCGCCGACGCTCGGGTCGGTGACGTCGCCGTCGGAGCCGGTCATCGGGAACACCCAGCGGTTCTCGAGCTCGGGGCCGACGGCGATCTTGAGGACGTTGCGGATGGCACCGGCCTTCACCATGTCGTAGCGAACGTACGACGTGGCGCCGTTGTTGCCGCGATGGGTGCCGATGTTGCGGGGGTCGTCAGACCTGCCGGTGGCGGCGGAAAGGCCGTTGGAGTCCAGGTAGGTGACCGTGCCCCCGGACGCCGACCACGTGTCGGTGCCTGCGTCGTAGTGCGCGTCGGTGAGCAGCGCGACGTAGCCGCGGGCGACGTCGTAGATGCTCATCGTGCCGTCGGAGTTGTCCGCGCCTCGGGCTCCCAGAGGGATGCGCAGGTGCCGCAACTCCACCGGGGCTCCGGCCGGCAGCCCCTGCACGTCGTACTCGGGGTCGCTGCGTTGCGACCAGTACGCCGGCTGGCCCCACCTGCTGTGCTGGGCACCCGCCAGTCGTAGGCAACCCTGCCCACTCTCGGGGGCGGTGCTGAGGTAGTTCAGGATCTGGGTCTCGTCGGGGTTGTGGGGCGCGTTCACGGGGACCGGCGAGTTCCACCAGGAGTGGTCGCGGAAGGGACGATAGGGCCGCCCCTGTGCGTCGAGCGGCGCCTCGTTCAGCACCGAAGGTGACGTGGTGGGCGGTGCCGGCGGTCGCTGCTCGCCCCCGGAGAACGGGCGCACGACGACGAGGAACACCGCCGCCGCCACCGCCAGCACCACGAGGATGCCGAACAGCCGCCTGCGCGAGGTGTGCCGTGGCGCCGTGTGCTGTCCCCCCCGAACCGGGGCAGGTGGCGGTATCGTCCCCCGGGGCTCACCCACGCCGTCATGATAGACGTCAGCAGGACGACCGTGGGAGCGTCGGACGACGTCTCCGGACCGATCGGTCAGGCTTTCGAGGGGGCGGCGTGGCAACATCAGGCAATCCGGTCACTGTCTTGTCGGTGGTGGGGGCGGGTCGCAGCGGCACCACGGTGCTCGCGAGCATCCTCGGCGAGGTGCCCGGGTGCGCGGGCGCGGGTGAGATCCGCTGGCTGTGGCAGCGCGGCGTCCTCGACGGACGGCCGTGCGGCTGCGGCCGGAAGCCGTCGGAGTGCCCGGTCTGGTCGCGGGTCATCGAGCGCTGCCTCTCGACACCCGGCCCCGACGGCGTACCACCGACCGTGGAGGCGATCGTGGCGGCACAGCGGGAGCTCGGTGCGAATCGCAACCGGCTGCGGGTGCTGCGCAGTGCCGCCGGTGGTGGAAACGAGTGGGCCGCCCTGCAGCTGGTCCGTGACCTGACCGGCGTCGCGGTCCGTGCGTTCGCCGAGGCGACCGGTGCCGGCGTCGTCATCGACACCTCGAAACGTCCCCTGGATGCGGCCGTCATGGCGCAGGTCCCGGGTGTGGACCCCTTCGTGCTCCACGTGCTGCGTGACCCGCGCGCCGTCGCCCACTCGTGGCGGCGTGCCAAGTCCTTCACCGTCGGCGGCGACACCCGGACGATGGGCACCCGCAGGCTGCCGGCGACCGTGCGCCGCTGGCTCGCCAGCGCCGTCGGCAGCGAGGTCCTGCATCGACACGTGCCGCCTGAGCGCTGGCTCCGGCTGCGCTACGAGGACTTCTGCGCCGAGCCGGCGGAATCGCTGGATCGGCTGCTCTCGATGATGGGCGTGCCCGGACGCCCGCCGTTCGAGAACGACAGGACGGTGCACCTGCGCCCCAACCACATCGTGGCCGGCAACCCGAGCCGGTTCGACGTGGGGTCCGTGCAGATCCGGGTCGACGAGGAGTGGAAGACGGCCATGCCTCGGCGCGACCAGCTGCTCGTGGTCGCCGGCACCGGACCGCTCCTGCGCCGGTACGGATATCCCTGGCGAGCGTGAGCCGGCTCCGTCGAATCGCCACGCCTCCTCCGCGGCGTCCGTATCCTGAGTGATGGCACTGGTGACGGGGGCGGGATGTCGGAAGAGCTGGACGAGCCGAGCGTCGGAGTGGACTCCGCCCGGCTCAACAAGCAGAACGTGCGCGGCTCGACGCTGCTTCTGGTGGGGCGCCTCGTCTCGTTGTTGTTCACGGTGCTCACCCAGATCGTCATCGTCCGCGCGTTGAGCAAGGCCGACTACGGCGTCTTCGCCTATGCGTTCACCCTCACCGCGGCCGGCCGGGTGCTGATGAGTCTCGGGCAGGGCCGCCTGCTCAGCCGGTTCATGGCGAAGTACGAGGAGGAGCACGACTACGCCCGGATGTTCGGGGCGATCCTGATGGCCGTCGGCGCGATCGT
>JAICHQ010000028.1 GCA_025924815.1 Nocardioides sp. | reverse complement strand
GTCTTCCAGCTCGACGGCGGACCGATGCGGGCGCTGCTGCGGTCGATGCGGCCGGACCAGTTCGCAGACATCTGCGCGGTCGGCGCCCTCTACCGGCCCGGGCCGATGGGGATGGACTCCCACAACAAGTACGCCCGACGCAAGACGGGTCGCGAGCCCATCGAGCCGATCCACCCCGAGCTGGCCGAGCCGCTGGCCGAGATCCTCGACGAGACCTACGGGCTGACGGTCTACCAGGAGCACGTGCTGGCGATCGTCCGGAAGGTCGCCGGCTACTCCCTCGGCCAGGCCGACCTGCTGCGCAAGGCGATGGGCAAGAAGAAGCGCGAGATCCTGGACGCCGAGTTCGTCTCGTTCGAGGCCGGCATGACTGAGAACGGCTACTCCAAGAGCGCGGTCACGGCACTGTGGGACATCCTGGTCCCGTTCTCGGACTACGCCTTCAACAAGGCCCACGCCGCGGCGTACGGCCTGGTCTCCTACTGGACCGCCTACCTCAAGGCCAACTACCCGGCCGAGTACATGGCCGCGCTCCTGACCTCGGTCAAGGACGACAAGGACAAGATGGCGATCTACCTCAACGAGTGCCGCCGGATGAAGATCCAGGTGCTTCCGCCCGACGTCAACGAGTCCGACGCGACGTTCACCCCGGTCGGCAGCGACATCCGCTTCGGCCTCACCGCGATCCGCAACGTCGGCGCCAACGTCGTCGACAAGATCGTCGAGGCTCGGGTGGAGAAGGGCCGCTACGAGCACTTCAACGACTTCCTCGACAAGGTCGACCCGCTGGCCTGCAACAAGCGGGTCATGGACTCCCTGATCAAGGCGGGCGCCTTCGACGACCTGAAGCACAAGCGCCGGGCGCTCGTGGCGATCCACGAGCAGGCCGTCGACCGCTACTCCTCGATCAAGAAGGACTCCGGCGGGGGCCAGGACTCCCTGTTCGACGACGTGATGGGCGGCGGCGACGCGGGTGACGTCGGGCCGATCTTCGACATGACCGTGGCCGTGCCCGACATCGACGAGTGGGACAAGATGACGCTGCTCGGCCACGAGCGGGAGATGCTCGGCCTCTACGTCTCCGACCATCCGCTGATGGGGCTGGAGCACCTCCTGGCCGGCGCCTCCGACTGCAGCATCGGCCAGCTGATGCTCGACGAGGAGCGTCCCGACGGCAGCCCGATCCAGGTCACCGGGCTGATCACCTCCGTGCAGCGCAAGATCACCCGCAAGGGCGACACGTGGGCGGTGGTCACGATCGAGGACCTCGACGGCGCCATCGACTGCCTGCTGTTCCCCGGCACCTACCAGCTCGCCGGCAGCCTGCTGGCCGAGGACGCCATCGTCACCGTCCGCGGCAAGCTGTCACGCAGCAAGGACCAGCCGGAGATCCGGGCCGAGGAGCTCACGGTCCCCGACCTCAGCGACGGCCCGGCCGGCCCCGTGGTGGTCAGCCTGCCGATCACCCGGTGCACGCCGCCGGTCGTCGATCAGCTCAAGGAGGTCCTGCGCACGCACCCGGGAGTCACCGAGGTGCATCTGCGCCTGCTCGGCCGTCAGCAGACCACCGTGATGCGCGTCGACGACAACCTCCGGGTGGCCGCGGGTGCGCCCCTGTTCGCCGACCTCAAGCAGCTCCTCGGGCCGGGGTGCCTGGGCGGATGAGCGCGCACGATCGGGCGAGAGCGAGGCGGTTCCCGCGGGCCGGCCTACGGACGGTCGTCCTCGTGCTCCTCGCGTACGCCGCGCTGGGCGCGCTCGCCGGTGTCGTCTGGGAGGTGGTCTGGACGCCGCCCGGTCAGGTGATCGAGCACCACCAGGTCTTCTACGACAGCTACGCCTCGTTGCGTCGCGTCTTCACCGGCACCGGGCTGTTCGTGATCGTCGCCGCGGTCGCCGGTGCGGGACTCGGGCTGGGCGTCGCCCTCCTCTCGCGTGGCCGGGAGCTGCTGGCGCTGTGCCTGGTCATCGTCGGGTCCGCGATCGCGAGCGCCCTGATGTGGCGCGTCGGCACCCTGCTCGGGCCCTCGGATCCCGCGTCCCTCGCGGCCCACGCGACCGGCCGTGCGACGGCCTCCGGTCCGCTGTCAGTGGCGGGCAAGAGCCCCTTCCTGGTGTGGCCCATGGCGTCGTTGCTCGCACTGGCCCTGGGCTATTTCGCCTCCCCCGGCCCGTCGACGTCGCCCTCGGCCGCCGACCTGCCTCCCACCGATCGTCGCGAAGCGGGCGCCTCGACGCCCCCGCACGGGTAGGCTCTGCGGCTCCACACGCCGCTCCGTGCGTGTTTCTTCCGGGGAGATCGCAGATGTCCGAGCACCAGCCGCCTGCCGGCACGCCCGAGTACCTCGAGTACGGCTCGGGCGGCCCGATCCCACCCGAGGTCCCGCCCGTCGACCCCGCGGGATCGAAGGGACACCGGCGTCGTGCCTGGTGGATCGGTGGCGGCGTCGTGGCGCTGCTCGGTGTGGGGGCCGGCGCCTGGGCGGCGCTCAGCTTCTTCCAGCAGGGGGCCCAGCCCGCGGAGGCGCTGCCCGCCTCGACGGTCGGCTATGTCAGCGTCGACCTCGACCCGTCCGGTGGCCAGAAGATCGACGCGTTCCGCACACTGAACAAGTTCCCGGCCTTCAAGGACGAGGTCGGGATCGACAGCGTCGACCAGCTGCGTCACAAGCTCGGCAACGAGCTGGTCGGCAGCATGGACTGCGCCGGACTCGACTACGACTCCGACATCGAGCCGTGGCTGGGCGACCGCATGGCGGCCGCCGCCGTGCCGCTCGAGGGTGGCGACCCGCACCTCGTGGTGGTCGTCCAGGTCACCGACGAGGACAAGGCCCGGACCGGCATCGCGAAGCTGAACGCCTGCGACGACTCCGGCACCGATGCCGGCGTTGCGATCCACGATGGGTGGGCGGTGCTCGCCCAGTCGCAGAAGGTCGCCGACCAGGTGGCGACCGCGACCGACCACGGAAGCCTGGCCGACGACGCGACGTACCAGAAGTGGACGAAGGCGGTCGGCGACGCCGGCGTGGTCAACGCCTATGCATCACCCGACGCCGGCCGGGTGCTGGCCAAGCAGCTCGGCGGCCTGCTCTCCGGCCAGCTGTTCGCGCCGGACTCGATGGCGACCGCGTCGAGCTACGGCGTGGCCAGCAGTGCCTACCACGCGACGGCAGCCGGCGACGGCGAGGACCCCTTCACCCAGGCGATGTCGGGGTTCAAGGGCGGCGCCGCGACGCTGCGCTTCACCGGCGACGGCCTGGAGCTGGCGGTGGCCGCCGACGGAGACTCCGCCCAGCTGTCCGAGCTGACCGGCACCACCGGCGGAGAGCTGGTCCGCCGGCTGCCCGACGACTCGGCCGTCGCCGCGGGGACCAGCCTTCCGGACGGATGGTTCTCCCGGTACGTCGACACCATGACGCAGTACTCAGGGGGCGCCCTGTCGCGAGAGGATGTCTACCGCCAGATCAAGCAGGAGACGGGGCTCGAGGCGCCCGGCGACATCGACACGCTGCTCGGATCGGGCGTCGCCTTCTCGGTAGGCAAGGACATCGACCTGGAGGCGCTCGGAAACTCCGGTGACGGCACCGGACTCCCGATCGCGGCCACCGTCAAGGGCGATCCCGACGCCATCGGCGCGGTGCTCGACAAGGTCCGCGCCCACGTCGGAGACCTGCCCTTGCTGGGCTCCGACTCCGCCGACGGGCTGGTGGTGATCGGCCCGACGGCTGACTACCGCACGCAGGTCCTCACCGGGGGCAGCCTCGGCGGCGACGCGACGTTCCGGGGCGCCGTCCCCGACGCGGCCGACGCCGGCTCGGTGTTCTACGTGAACGTGGACGCGTTGGAGCCGGCCCTCACCAAGATGGCTGGTTCGGAGAACGCCGGCGACATCGACAACCTGACACCCCTCCGGGCCGTCGGCATGTCCGTCCGCACCGATGGCGGCGTGCTCCACTACTCCTTCAAGGTCACCACCGACTGAGGGGACCCCTCCCGGTGGTCGGGCCGGACGAGGCCGCGGGTCCGATCAGTTGGGGGACCAGCGGGTGCGGGCGACCTCGGTGGCGGGCAGCGACGGGAGGACCCGCATGGTGCGCAGCTCGCCGCGCAGTACGTCGGTGACCATCCGGAGCCGCGAGTCGGAGTCCTCGGCCTCGAGGAGAGCCTGACGCTCGGCCAGGGTGAGCGGGGCGAGAGCCGCGAGGGCCCACGAGAGGTACGTCGGGTCGCGTGGCAGGTCGGCTCCGGGAGGCTCGCGATCGATCGCGAGCAACGCCGCGCGGTAGGCCTCGAAGGTGCGCCGGGCCTTCTCGGCGACGGTGTCCGGGACGGTGACGTGCTGCTCGGCCAGCGGGCTCACCCGACCGACCGGGTAGGTGCCCGTCGTGTCCAGGTGCTCCAGCTCGATCCGGTCGAGCCCCACGGCGACCAGCGCGAAGGTGCCGTCGGCGTGTGCCTCGACCTCGGTCATCTTCACCCGGCAGCCGACCCGGAACAGCCACTGGGCGCCGTGCTCGCCCACCTCGTAGCCCTCGCGGATCCCGACGGAGCCGAAGACTCGCTCGGTCGGGTCCTCGACCCGCAGGAGGTGGTGGACCAGCGCCCGATAGCGGTCCTCGAAGACCCGTAGCGGCACGCTCATGCCGGGAAAGAGCACCGTGTTCAGCGGGAACATCGGGAGCGTGTCGCTCATGCGCTCACGGTAGCCGTCCTCCTGGGTGGGCAGCGGTCGGGGCGACGGCGCGCCGACTCTAGAATCGGGCGCATGACCTCGACGGGCTCGATCCAGCGCATCCGGCGCATCGACCTGCGTGGCAGCACCCCGGCGGACTACCGCGAGATCGTCCCGCGGGCCGAGCTCGACGTCGATGCGGCGCTCGCGACGGTGCGGCCGATCTGTGAGGCCGTGCGCGAGCGCGGGGCCGAGGCGATCCGGGAGCTCTCCGAGCGGTTCGACGGTGTCGCCCCCGAGCGGCTGCGGGTCCCGGCGGAGGCCTTGGCCCGAGCCCTGGACGCGCTCGACCCGGCCGTGCGCTCCGGCCTGGAGGAGTCGATCGACCGGCTACGGCGTACCTGTGAGGCCGAGCTCGAGCATGACGTCAGGACCTCGCTCGGCGAGGGCGCGACGGTGACCCACCGGATGGTGCCGGTACGCCGCGTGGGGCTCTACGCGCCCGGCGGTCTCGCGCCGCTGGTCTCGAGCGTGGTCATGAACGTCGTCCCCGCCCAGGTGGCCGGCGTCGGAAGCATCGCGCTGGCCAGCTCCCCACGCGCCGAGCACGGTGGCCTGCCCGCCCCCACCGTCCTGGCCGCCTGCGCGCTGCTCGGGGTCGACGAGGTGCACGCCGTCGGCGGTGCGCAGGCGATCGCGATGTTCGCCTACGGCGCCGGCGAGTGCGCCCGGGTCGACCTGGTCACCGGGCCCGGCAACATCTACACGGTCGCGGCCAAGCGGCTGCTCAAGGGCCGGGTCGGCATCGACGCCGAGGCGGGCCCCACCGAGATCGCGATCCTCGCCGACGACACCGCCGACGCGGCGTACGTCGCCGCCGACCTCGTCAGCCAGGCCGAGCACGACCCGCTCGCGGCCGGCGTCCTGGTGACCGACTCGCTCCGGCTCGCCGACGACGTCGAGGCCGAGCTGGACAAGCAGGTGTCCGCCACCCGCCATGCCGACCGGATCCGGACCGCGCTCGGCGGCCGGCAGTCCGGCATCGTCCTGGTCGACGACCTCGAGCAGGGTCTCGACGTGGTCAACGCCTACGCCGCCGAGCACCTCGAGATCCAGACGGCCGACGCGGCGGCGGTGGCGGCCCGGGTGCACAACGCCGGTGCGGTCTTCGTCGGGTCGTTCACCCCGGTCTCGTTGGGTGACTACTGCGCGGGCTCCAACCACGTGCTGCCGACAGCGGGTTGCGCCTGTCACTCCTCGGGCCTGTCGGTGCGCGCGTTCCTCAAGGCGGTCCACGTGGTCGACTACTCGCGCGAGGCCCTGGCCGAGGTGGCCGGCCACGTCGTCGCCCTGGCCGAGGCGGAGGACCTGCCGGCGCACGGTCGGGCCGTGCAGGTCCGGTTCGAGCGATGAGCCCCCTCCCGCCCGGGCTGCTGAGGGAGGAGCTGCAGGACATCGAGCCCTACGGCGCGCCGCAGCTCGACGTCCCGGTCCTTCTCAACGTCAACGAGAACCCCTACCCGCCCTCGTCGACGGTGGTCGCCGACATCGAGCGTGCCGTCACCGCGGCGGCCCGCGACCTCAACCGCTACCCCGACCGCGAGTTCGTCGCGCTGCGCGAGGCACTGGCGGCGTACCTGGGCCACGGGATCGGCCCGGGCCAGGTGTGGGCCGCCAACGGCTCCAACGAGGTGATGCTCCACCTGTTGCAGGCCTTCGGCGGACCCGGCCGAACCGCGCTGAGCTTCGCCCCGACGTACTCGATGTATCCGGAGTACGCACGCGACACCCACACCGGCTGGGAGGTCGGCCACCGCGACGAGGACTTCACCCTGGACCCCGAGCGGGCCGTGGCGCTCGTGCGCGAGCGCCGCCCCCACGTCGTGCTGCTGCCGTCGCCGAACAATCCCACCGGTACGGCGTTGCCCCACCACGTGGTCGGCGCGCTCTGCGAGGTGCTCGACGGGGGCGTCCTGATCGTCGACGAGGCGTACGCCGAGTTCCGTCGCGTCGGGACTCCCAGCGCCTTGGAGCTGTTGCCGGCGCATCCCAACCTGGTGGTGACCCGCACCATGAGCAAGGCCTTCGCCCTGGCCGGAGCCCGGGTGGGCTACCTCGCGGCAGCACCCGAGATCTGCGACGCGCTGCGCGTCGTACGCCTGCCCTACCACCTGTCGGCGGTCACCCAGGCCGTCGCGCGGGCGGCGCTGGCGCACGCCGAGGAGCTCCTCGGCGCGGTCGACCGGCTCAGGGTGGAGCGTGACGAGACCGTCGAGTGGCTGCGCGCCCAGGGCTTCGAGGTCGCCGACAGCGACGCGAACTTCGTGCTCTTCGGCACGTTCGCCGACCGGCACGCGGTCTGGCAGGGGATGCTCGACCGTGGCGTGCTGATCCGCGAGACGGGTCCCGACGGCTGGCTGCGGGTCTCGATCGGCACCCCGGTCGAGATGGCAGCATTCCGTGAAGCACTCACATCCGTGACGTCCCAGACGAAGGAAGTAGGCCGATGAGCCGCACTGCCGGCGTGGACCGCCAGACCAAGGAGTCCAAGGTCCACGTCGAGGTCGACCTCGACGGATCCGGCCGGGCCGACGTCTCGACGGGGATCGGCTTCTACGACCACATGCTGACGTCGTTCGCCCGGCACGGCCTGGTCGACCTGACCGTCGCCGCCGAGGGCGACACCCACATCGACGCCCACCACACGGTCGAGGACACCGCCATCGTGCTCGGCCAGGCGCTGCGCGAGGCGCTCGGTGACAAGCAGGGGATCCGGCGGTTCGGCGACGCGATGGTGCCGCTCGACGAGGCCCTGGTGCAGTGCGCGGTCGACGTCTCCGGGCGACCGTACTGCGTCCACGTCGGCGAACCCGACGGTCAGGCCTATGCCGTGATCGGCGGCGCGTACGCCGGCTCCCTGACCCGCCACGTCTTCGAAACGCTCGCGTTCCACGCGCAGATCGCGCTGCACGTGCGGGTCCTGTCCGGCCGCGACCCTCACCACCTGGTCGAAGCACAGTTCAAGGCGTTCGCCCGGGCGTTCCGCGACGCCGTGTCGATCGACCCGCGCGAGACCGGCGTACCGTCCACGAAGGGCTCGCTCTGACCGCCCACGTCGTCGTCCTGGACTACGGCTCCGGCAACCTTCGCTCGGCCGTCCGCGCCCTGCAGCGGGCCGGCGCCGCGGTGGAGCTCACCGCCGACCGGGCCGCCGCCGAGAACGCCGACGGCCTCGTCGTACCCGGGGTCGGTGCGTTCGCAGCCTGCATGGCGGGTCTGCGCGCCGTCGACGGTCCACGGACGATCGGGCGCCGCCTGGCCGGCGGACGCCCCGTCCTGGGCATCTGCGTGGGGATGCAGGTGCTCTTCGAGCACGGCAAGGAGCACGGCGTCGAGACGCCGGGATGCGGCGAGTGGCCCGGCGTGGTCGAGCGGCTGCAGGCGCCGGTCGTGCCCCACATCGGATGGAACACCGTCGACGTGCCCGACGGTTCGGCACTGTTCGCCGGTGTCGAGCGCGAGCGGTTCTACTTCGTGCACTCGTACGCCGTGCGGTCCTGGCGGCTGCAGACCGACGGCCACACCCGTGCCCCGCTCGTCACCTGGTCCGAGCACGGCGGCGACCGGTTCGTGTCGACGGTCGAGAACGGCTCGCTGTGCGCGACCCAGTTCCACCCCGAGAAGTCCGGCGACGCCGGGGCGGCGCTGCTGCGCAACTGGGTGACCGCGCTGTGAGCCGCGGATGAGCAAGGAGCGTGCGAGACGGCGTACCGAGCGGGAACGAGTGGCCGCACTCAGGGCCGCCGCCCGGCAGCGCGAGCTGGAGCGCCGGGCCCGGGCCCGGGCTCGGAAGCAGTCCCTGACCGGCTGGATCCCGCGAGCTCACCGCACCCCGGGTGCCCTGGCCGCCAGGAGGCGCGCGGAGCTGGCGGCGACGATCGGGCTGCTGCTCCTGCTCAACCTGCTGGTCTGGCTGGTCCGCCCCGACTGGGCGGCGCGCGCAGGTGCCCTCGTCGTCAGTGCGGTCGTGTTCCCGGTCGTGCGGCTGGCGGTGTCCCGACGGTGACCCATCCCCGTCGGCCGCTGATCGTCGTCACCGGCGTGCCCGGTGCCGGCAAGACCGGGCTCGCCACGGCCCTCGCCGACCGGCTCGGATGCGCCCTGCTCTCGCTCGACGAGATCAAGGAGGAGCTCGCGGGCGGTGCGGAGGACACTCCCCGCGACTGGCTCCGCTACGACGCCGAGGCCGAGCTGGTGCGTCGGCTCGAGGCGTTCGCGGGCGAGGCGGTGGTCGACATCTGGATCGCTCCCCGTCGCGACACCGAGCGTGTGCGTGAGCTGATGCGGCCGTGGTGGGACGACGTGGTCGAGGTGCGCTGCCAGGTCCCGGGCGTGGTGGCGGCCGAGCGGTATGCGGCACGAGACCGGGTCACCCCGCCCCATGCGGCACCTGACGCCGAAACTCTCGCCCGCATCCAGGACGCCGCCGAGCACCCGGAGTCGCTGGGAGCACCCCGCACCGTCGTGGTCGACACCACGCGTCCGGTCGAGATCGGCGACGTGGCGGCCGCCGTACGTCGCGAGACGCGAGGCCGCCCACCGGCCCGCCGTCACTAGGCTCGTCCGCATGTCCCACCTCGAGCTGCTACCCGCCGTCGACGTCGCGGGTGGGCAGGCCGTGCAGCTGGTGCAGGGCGTGGCCGGGTCGGAGAAGCGGTTCGGCGACCC
This sequence comes from Nocardioides sp., assembly GCA_025924815.1. Taxonomy (GTDB): domain Bacteria; phylum Actinomycetota; class Actinomycetes; order Propionibacteriales; family Nocardioidaceae; genus Nocardioides. Next base: position 26,642 of record JAICHQ010000028.1, on the reverse strand, counting down.
CGTCGAGGCCGCGCTGCGATGGCAGGATGCCGGCGCCGAGTGGCTCCACCTGGTCGACCTCGACGCGGCGTTCGGACGCGGGCACAACCGCGAGCTGCTGGCCACGATCGTGGGCCGGGTCGACCTCCGGGTGGAGCTGAGCGGTGGCATCCGAGACGACGAGTCGCTCGGCGCCGCCATGGCGACCGGCTGTCGCCGCGTGAACATCGGGACGGCCGCCCTCGAGCAGCCGGAGTGGTGTGCCGGCGCGATCGCGCACTGGGGCGACCGGGTGGCCGTCGGGCTCGACGTGCGTGGCCGCACCCTGGCGGCTCGGGGCTGGACGCGTGACGGCGGTGACCTCTACGAGGTCCTGGCCCGGCTGGATGCCGAGGGCTGCGCCCGCTACGTCGTCACCGACGTGAACAAGGACGGCATGCTCCAGGGGCCCAACCTCGGCCTGCTGCGCGACGTCTGCGCGGCCACCGATCGGCCGGTCGTCGCCAGCGGCGGCATCACCGAGCTCGCGGACCTCGAGGCTTTGGCCGCGCTCGTCCCTGAGGGTGTCGAGGGCGCGATCGTCGGCACCGCACTCTACGAGGGGCGGTTCACGTTGGAGGACGCGCTGGCGCTGACCCGGGGGACGTCGTGAGCCTCGCCGTACGCGTCATCCCGTGCCTCGACGTGGACGCCGGGCGCGTCGTCAAGGGCGTGAACTTCGAGCACCTCCGCGATGCCGGTGATCCCGTCGAGCTCGCTCGGAGGTACGACGCGGAAGGTGCCGACGAGCTGACGTTCCTCGACATCTCGGCGTCCCACGAGGGCCGGGCGACCACCGTGGAGATCGTCTCGCGCACCGCCGAGGAGGTCTTCATCCCGCTGACCGTCGGCGGGGGAGTGTCCTCGGTCGAGGACGTCGATCTGCTGCTGCGCGCGGGCGCCGACAAGGTGGCGGTCAACACCGCCGCCCTCCGTCGCCCGCAGCTGGTGTCCGAGATCGCCGACCGGTTCGGCCGGCAGGTGCTCGTGCTGTCCGTGGACGCGCGACGCGTCCCGACCGCGAGCGCCGAGGGCGGTGGCGCCGCCGGGACTCGCCCGGACTCGGGGTTCGAGGTGACCACCCACGGCGGCCGGAGGTCGGCCGGCCAGGACGCGGTCGCGTGGGCAGCGCGCGGCGCGGAGCTCGGGGCGGGCGAGATCCTGCTCACCGCGATGGATGCCGACGGCACGACGTCCGGGTTCGACCTCGAGCTGATCGGGTTGGTCCGCGCGGCGGTCTCCATCCCGGTGATCGCGTCGGGTGGCGCCGGGCGAGCCGCCGACTTCCCGCCGGCGGTCGAGGCCGGCGCCGACGCCGTGCTCGCGGCGACCGTCTTCCACTTCGGGATCGTGACCGTTGCCGAGGTCAAGTCCACCCTCGCGGCGGCCGGACACCCCGTCCGTGCCTGACGTCGCAGATGCCACCCGGACGATCACGTGCCGGAGACCCCAGAACGGCGCCCGCATGGAGAGCGCGAGCGCCGTTCGAAAAGTGGCCATGGGCTTGGGGGGTTGACCACTTTTCGACAAGGTAGCGAAGCGTGGGTGCGGCCGTGGTCCAGTTCACAGAAGTTTGACCTTCGCCCCCCTTGGCACCGTGAGACCCATAGGCACCACGTTGTTCGGCGCGTGCGGTCCCGACACGTGTGCGAGACGCAGTGCATCACCCAGGTGAGGCCGAGCGCCGAGGACCCACGTCCGAAGGATCGTCAGACCCCGCGTCGACGTCCTGCGTAACCGATCCGCGCGCCACCCGATCTGCGCCGAGAACCCAACCCGGTAAGGGTTTCGAGCCCCCGACGCTTGCCGGACGACGGGATCCGGCCCGGACCCGCGGTGGACAGGAGCACGGCTCCGGTCCCGGGGCCGGCGACGTCGGAGGACGTGGCCGTGCGGGCGGGCCGGCATCGACGGCTCGGGTCCGTGAAGGGCGGTAGCGGGCGCCGCAGGCCCCCGATCAGGCCGGTAAAACTTTACCTTCGACAGGCCGTTCCGGACGGGTGTCGCCCCGCGATGAGCACCTGCAACGGCGGGCGGGCGGCGTCGCGTGAGGCACCCGATGGGACACTGAACGCATGGAGCTGGACCCCGCAGTCGCCGCGCGCCTGAAGCGCGACGACGCCGGCCTGGTGCCGGCGATCGCCCAGCAGCACGACACCGGCGAGGTCCTGATGCTCGGCTGGATGGACGACGAGGCGCTGGCCCGCACCCTGGCAACCGGCCGGGCGACGTACTGGAGCCGCAGCCGCGGTGAGTACTGGACCAAGGGGGACACCTCCGGCCATCGGCAGTGGGTGCGGAGGATCAGCCTCGACTGCGACGGCGACACTCTGCTGCTCCGCGTCGACCAGGAGGGCCCTGCGTGCCACACCGGGACGCGCACCTGCTTCGACGACGGCACCGTGTGGGCGAGCGATGACCCGGTCCGCGGCTGAGGGGCGGCGCTGGTTCGGGCCTGCCGTCGTCCTCGGGCTCGTGGGCACCGGCCTGATCGCCCTCGCCGGCTCCAAGCCCTGGGCCGCGCCCGACGGCCGGGCCGGCTCCACGCTCGCCGACAAGACGGGTGGTCACGTGCCCCTGGCCGCGGCCCTCGGCCTGGTCGGGCTGGCGGCCTGGGGCGTCCTCCTGGTCACCAGGCGCTGGGTACGCCGCGCGGTCTCGCTCCTCATCGCGGTCGTCGCGGTCGGTCTGGTCGCGACGGCGGTCGCCGGCCGTGCCTCGTCCCTCGACTCGGCTCGGCATGCGACCGTCGACCTCGGCCGGACCCCGGCCGGGGCGCACACCACGGCCTGGTGGTACGTCGCCCTCGTCGCGTCGGCGCTGGCGCTCGCCGCCGCCGCGCTCGCGATCCGGCATCTGCGGACCTGGCCCGAGATGGGCAGCCGGTACGACGCGCCCAGCGGCCGCGACGAGCCGCAGGACCCGGCGGGGATGGCGGAGGTCGACCTGTGGCGCGCCATCGACCAGGGGCGCGACCCGACGGACCCCACCGCCCACTAGGATGCGGTCACCCGACCCGAGGACCCCGCAAGGAGCCTGCATGTCTGACAACCACGGCAACACCCCGGCCGCGTGGGCCGCCGTGTCGGTCGCGATGCTCGGCTTCGTGGTGGCCGGGATCGGGCTGATGTTCAACCCGATCAGCAAGAGCGTGTTCTGGGTCGGCGTCGCCATCGGTGCCGTGTCGCTGGTGGTGTTCATGGTGATGGCGAAGATGGGTCTCAACGGCCCCGGGCACTGATGACTCTCGCGGCCCCGCCCCGTCCCGCCGTCCGACCCAGGTCGGAGCGGATCCGTGGGCCGCTCCTGAGCGCCGGCGCGGTCGCCGCGGCCACCCTGGCGCTGCGCGTCCGTGACCCGCACGTGAGCCATTCTTGGGGCGTGTGCCCGTTGTACGCGCTGACCGGCATCTACTGTCCGGGCTGCGGGGGACTCCGCGGAGTCAGCGACCTCACCCACGGCCACCTCGGGCAGGCGGTTTCCAGCAACCTGCTGCTCGTGCTGGCGATCCCGTTCGCGGTCGTCGTCTTCGGCCGCTGGACGTACGCCGCGTGGACCGGGCGCGACGTCGCGGCCTTCCCCGTCCTGCCGAGAGCCGTCATCATCGGGCTGATCCTGCTCGCGCTGGTCTTCACCGTCGCCCGCAACCTGCCGGGCAGCTGGCTCGCCCCCTGACCGCCGGTCGGGCGGCTGCCGGGGGCGTTGGGGTCGCGTGAGAGGCTTGGCGGCGTTTCAGCCCCGCTCCCGCGCCACCCGGAGGTTGTGTCATGTCCGTCCTCGACGACATCGTCGCGGGCGTGCGCGAGGACCTCGCGCGACGGCAGGCCGAGACCCCCGAGAGCGACCTCCGCGCCGCCCTGCTCGACGTACCGCCGTCGCGTGACCCGATGCCGGTGTTCTGCCGGACCGGCTCGTCGGTGATCGCCGAGGTGAAGCGCCGCAGCCCCAGCAGGGGCGACCTCGCCGACATCCCCGACCCGGGGGTCCTGGCCGCGGCGTACCAGCGGGGCGGGGCGGCCGCGATCAGCGTGCTCACCGAGGAGCGCCGCTTCGGTGGCAGCCTCGGCGACCTCGACGTCGTCCGGTCCGCTGTCGACGTCCCGGTGCTGCGCAAGGACTTCGTCGTCGACCCCTACCAGCTGCTCGAATCCCGCGCCCACGGCGCCGATCTGGTGCTGCTGATCGTGGCCGCGCTGCCGGGCGACCTCCTGGACCGGCTCCACGACCACGCGCAGGAGCTCGGCCTGACGCCCCTGGTGGAGGTCCACGACGAGCCCGAGACCGAACGTGCCGTGCGGCTCGGCGCCGCTCTGATCGGCGTCAACGCCCGCAACCTGAAGACGCTCGAGGTCGACGTGGCGACCTTCGGCAAGCTCGCACCCCTCGTGCCCGACGACGTCGTCCGGGTCGCCGAGAGCGGCGTCACGAGCCCCGACGACGTCGCGCGGTTCGTCGGCGAGGGAGCCGATGTCGTGCTGGTGGGCGAGGCCCTGGTCAGGGACGGCGACCCCGAGGCGGCCGTCCGGGCGATGACGGGAGTGACCGGATGAGCACCCGGGACCGCGGTGTCGACGAGGTCGGTCGACACGGTGACTGGGACGCCGACTCACGCGGCTGGTTCGGTGGTGAGGCCGAGGGCTGGGGCGGGCGCTTCATGCCCGAGGCGCTGGTCCGGGCCCTCGACGAGCTGACCGACGCGTGGCACGAGGCGATGGCAGACCCGGCCTTCACCGAGGAGTTCGCCACGATCTGCCGTGAGTACGCCGGTCTGCCGAGCGCGCTCTACGAGGCCACCCGGCTCTCGGAGCTGGTGGGCACGCGGATCCTGCTCAAGCGCGAGGACCTCAACCACACCGGCGCCCACAAGATCCGCAACGTCCTCGGCCAGGCGCTGCTCACCCGACGCATGGGCAAGACCCGGGTGATCGCCGAGACCGGGGCCGGCCAGCACGGCGTGGCCAGCGCCACCGCAGCGGCCTACTTCGGTCTCGACTGCACCGTCTACATGGGCTCGGTGGACGTCCGGCGCCAGGCCCTCAACGTCGCCCGCATGCAACTGCTCGGGACGACGGTGGTCCCGGTCGACTCCGGCAGCGCGACCCTGAAGGATGCTATCAACGAGGCGCTGCGCGACTGGGTCGCCAGCGTCGACCACACGGCGTACCTGTTCGGCACGGCCGCCGGACCCCACCCGTTCCCCAGCATGGTGCGCGACTTCACCCGCGGCATCGGCGACGAGGCCCGGGCCCAGTGCCTGGAGCGGTACGGCGTGCTGCCGCGCGGCGTCGCGGCCTGTGTCGGTGGTGGTTCCAACGCGATCGGGCTGTTCACGGCCTTCCTCGACGACGACGTCGAGATCTACGGCTTCGAGGCCGGGGGAGACGGCTTCGAGACCGGGCGGCACGCGGCCACGATCAAGGCCGGTGATCGCGGCGTGCTGCACGGCGCCCGCACCTACGTCCTCCAGGACGAGGACGGCCAGACCATCGAGTCCCACTCGATCTCGGCCGGTCTGGACTACCCGGGCGTCGGTCCTCAGCACGCCCATCTGGCCGCGACCGGCCGGGCGACGTACACCCCGGTGACCGACGCCGAGGCGATGGAGGCGCTCGCCCTGCTGAGCCGGACCGAGGGGATCATCCCGGCCGTCGAGTCCGCGCACGCGGTCGCCGGGGCGCTGCGGGTCGCGCGGGGGTACGGCCCCGACGACCTGATGCTGATCAACCTGTCCGGGCGCGGCGACAAGGACATGGGCACCGCCATCGAGTGGTTCGGTCTCGGCAAGGGCTCCGACGACGCCGAGCCCCAGGAGCCCGTAGGATGACGGTCTCGACGGCCTTCGACAAGGCCCGCGCCGACCAGCGTGCCGCACTGGTCGGCTACCTCCCGGCCGGCTTTCCGACCGTCGACGGCGGCATCGAGGCGATGCGCGTGCTGGTCGACGCCGGGTGTGACGTGATCGAGGTCGGGCTGCCCTACAGCGACCCGGTCATGGACGGGCCGACGATCCAGGCCGCAGCGCAGCGCGCGCTCGAGGGCGGCGTCCGCACCCGCGACGTGCTCCGCACGGTCGAGGCGGTCGCCGCCACCGGCACGCCGACCGTGGTGATGACCTACTGGAACCCGGTCGGGCGGTACGGCGTCGAGCGGTTCGCCGCCGACCTCGCGAGCGCCGGGGGATCGGGCCTGATCACGCCCGACCTCACCCCCGACAGCGGCGCGGAATGGATCGCGGCCGCGGACGCCCGCGACCTCGACAAGGTCTTCCTGGTCGCGCCGTCGTCCACCGACGAGCGGATCGCGATGACGGCCGCGGCATGCCGCGGGTTCGTCTACGCGACGGCCGTGATGGGCGTGACCGGTGCCCGGGCCACCACCAGCGACCTGGCCGGCCCGCTCGTGGCGCGCACCCAGGCGGTCACCGCGACCCCCGTCGCGGTCGGCGTCGGCGTCAGCACCGGCGGCCAGGCGGCCGAGGTCGCGGCGTACGCCGACGGGGTGATCGTCGGCTCGGCTCTCGTCCGCTGCCTGCTCGACCACGACGACCCCGCGCAGGGCCGCGCCGCGCTGGCCCGGCTCACCGACGACCTCGCCCGGGGAGTGCGCCGTGCGTAGGGCGGTGCTGGTGCTCCTCGTGCTGCTCCTCGGAGTGGCCCTGACGGCCTGCGCGAAGAGCTCGGCCGACACGTTCTCCGGCGCGGTGCTGCACACGCCGTACCACGTCCCGGCCACCGAGCTGACCGACACCGCCGGCCGGCCGTACTCGCTCGCGAGCGACACCACCAAGCGGCTCACCCTGGTCTTCTTCGGCTACACCCACTGCCCCGACGAGTGCCCCACAACGATGGCCACGCTGGCCTCCGCGATGCTCCAGCTCGACGACGCCGACCGCGCCAACGTGCAGGTCGTGTTCGTCACCACCGATCCCGCGCGCGACACCGGTCCGGTGATCCGGCGCTGGCTCGACCACTTCTCCTCGTCGTTCGTCGGGGTGACCGGCTCACTGGCCGCGATCAAGACGGTCGCCCTCGGGGTCGGTGTCCCGGTCGAGAAGGGCCGACGACTCTCGTCCGGCGGCTACGACGTCACGCACGGCACGCAGGTGCTCGGCGTGGACGGCAAGAACAACGTCCCCGTCGTCTGGACGCTCGGCACCACCGCGCCCGAGTTCGCCCACGACATCCACCAGCTGCTCTCCTGAGGACCCTTTGTGACGACGCTGTTCATCCCGAGCCCGGCCGAGGGCGTGTGGTACCTCGGACCGCTGCCCCTGCGCGGCTACGCGCTGTGCATCATCGCCGGCATCATCGCCGCGATCTGGATCGGTGAGCGCCGCTGGGTCGCCCGCGGCGGACTGCGTGGCGAGGTCACCGACCTCGCGCTGTGGGCCGTGCCCTTCGGCGTCGTCGGCGGCCGGCTGTACCACGTGATCACCGACCACGACCTCTACTTCGGAGCCGGGCGCTCGCCGATCGACGCCCTCTACGTCTGGCGCGGCGGGCTCGGCATCTGGGGGGCGATCGCGCTCGGCGGCGTCGGTGTCTGGCTCGGCGCCCGGTCCAAGGGGATCCGGGTGCCGCCCGTCCTCGACGCGATGGTGCCGGGGGTGCTGGTCGCGCAGGCGATGGGCCGCTGGGGCAACTGGTTCAACCAGGAGCTGTTCGGCAAGCCCTCGACGCAGCCATGGGCCCTGAAGATCGACCCGGGCAACCGCCCGCCGGGCTACGAGCAGTACGCCACCTTCCAGCCGACGTTCCTCTACGAGTGCCTGTGGGACCTCGGGGCGTTCGGCTTCGTGCTCTGGGCCGACCGCCGGTGGAAGCTCGGCCACGGCCGGGTGGTCGCCCTCTACGTGATGGCCTACACCGCCGGGCGTGGCTGGATCGAGATGCTCCGGATCGACGACGTCGAGTACCAGCACGTCCTGGGCCTGCGCCTGAACGTCTGGACCTCGATCGTGCTGTTCGTCCTGGCGGCGACGTACTTCGTCGTCGTCGGGCGCACGCGCCCCGGTCGCGAGGCGGAGGTCTACACCGAGGCCCGGCTCGCCGCCGACCGGGCAGCCGAGGGCGACGGTGCGGAGATCGAGCTCGAACCCGCCCCAGCGACCACCGCCTCCAGCGACCCGACCGGCTCGGAGCCACCGGAAGGTGGCCGCGACCCGGCCGAGTGAGCCCCCGCCGGTCGAGCCGGTGGCTGTCCCGGGACGTCATAGGGAGGGTGCCCTCTGGCGCTGTCCGTATGACGTTGCGCGCTCGAGGCCACACGACTCGTGTCCGACAGGCAAGAAGGTCCGCATGATCATGCGGAACGGTGGTTATCCTGGCGGCGCTTGGGCCAACGCCGTCCCCTGCACTCCTCGCCCGACTGCCGCCCTCCGGAGCCCCCGGACCGCCGGCGCCGACGACGGGAGCACAGATGCGGACGCTCCAGACAGGTCCCCCGGCCCAGGGTCTGTACGACCCGCGCTTCGAGCACGACGCGTGCGGGGTCGCGTTCGTCGCGACCCTGACCGGTGAGGCCGAGCACGACATCGTGGTCAAGGCCCTCACCGCGCTGCGCAACCTCGACCACCGGGGGGCCGCAGGCGCCGAGCCCAACTCCGGGGACGGCGCGGGCATCCTGCTCCAGGTCCCCGACGCTTTCCTCCGCGACGTGGTCGACTTCGACCTACCGCCGCTGGGGGCCTACGCCGTCGGCACGGCGTTCCTCGACGGCGACGCCGACCAGGTGGCCAAGACCCGGCTGCGGATCGAGGAGCTCGCGGACGAGGAGGGCCTGACCGTCCTGGGATGGCGCGACGTCCCGGTCGACCCCAGCGGTCTCGGCGCGACGGCGGTCGGCGTCATGCCGCACTTCAGCCAGCTGTTCGTCGAGGCGACCCGGGTCCGAATCACCGGGATGGCGCTGGAGCGGATGGCGTTCTGCCTGCGCAAGCGGGCCGAGCACGAGACCGAGGTCTACTTCAGCTCGCTGAGCGGCCGCACCCTGCTCTACAAGGGGATGCTGACGACCTCCCAGCTCGAGACGTTCTACCCCGACCTCTCCGACGAGCGCGTCGCGACGGCCCTGGCCGTCGTGCACTCGCGGTTCTCGACGAACACCTTCCCCAGCTGGCCGCTCGCCCACCCGTTCCGGTTCATCGCCCACAACGGCGAGATCAACACCGTGATGGGCAACCGGAACTGGATGCGGGCCCGCGAGGCGCTGCTCGCCAGCGACCTGGTCCCCGGCGACCTCGAGCGTCTCTTCCCGATCTGCACGCCGGGCGCCTCCGACTCCGCCAGCTTCGACGAGGTGCTCGAGCTGCTCCACATGGGCGGCCGCAGCCTGCCCCACGCCGTCTTGATGATGATCCCGGAGGCATGGGAGAACCACCGCGAGATGGACGCCCGGCGCCGCGCCTTCTACGAGTTCCACGCCTCTTTGATGGAGCCCTGGGACGGACCCGCCTGCGTCGTGTTCAGCGACGGGTCGCAGATCGGCGCGGTGCTCGACCGCAACGGGCTGCGCCCCGGCCGGTACTGGGTCACCGACGACGGGCTCGTCGTGCTCGCCTCCGAGGTCGGCGTGCTCGACCTCGATCCCGCCACGATCGTGCGCAAGGGCCGGCTCCAGCCGGGGCGGATGTTCCTGGTCGACGTCGACGAGCACCGGATCATCGAGGATGACGAGATCTTGGGTGAGCTCGCGGCCGAGCACCCGTACGACGAGTGGCTGCACGCGGGCTTGATCCACCTCGACGACATCCCCGAGCGCGAGCACGTCGTCCACACGCACGCGTCGGTCACCCGGCGCCAGCAGGTCTTCGGCTACACCCAGGAGGAGCTCCGGGTCCTGCTGACCCCGATGGCCAACACCGGTGCCGAGGCGATCGGCTCGATGGGCACCGACACCCCGATCGCGGCGCTCAGCGACCGGCCGCGACTGCTGTTCGACTACTTCGCGCAGATGTTCGCCCAGGTCACCAACCCACCCTTGGACGCGATCCGTGAGGAGCTCGTGACCTCGCTGGGCGGCACCATCGGACCCGAGGCCAACCTGCTCGACCCGACGCCGGCCGGCTGCCGCCAGATCGTGCTGCCCTTCCCGGTCTTCGACAACGACGACCTCGCCAAGATCCGCCACATCAACCGCGACGGCGACATGCCCGGGTTCATCACCCACGTCAGCCGCGGTCTCTACGAGGTCGAGGGCGGGGGCGAGGCGCTGTCCCGGCGGATCGACGAGATCTGTGCCGAGGTCTCGGCCGCCATCGCCGGCGGCGCGCGCGTGATCGTGCTGTCCGACCGACACTGCACCACCGAGCTCGCGCCGATCCCGTCCCTGCTGCTGACGGGAGCGGTGCACCACCACCTGGTGCGCGAGAAGACCCGGACGCAGGTCGGGCTCCTCGTCGAGGCCGGCGACGTCCGCGAGGTCCATCACGTCGCCCTCCTGATCGGGTACGGCGCGGCAGCCGTCAACCCCTACCTGGCGATGGAGTCCGTCGAGGACCTCGCCCGCGACGGCTACCACGTGACCGTGGAGCCCGAGGTCGCGGTGCAGAACCTGATCAGAGGGCTCGGCAAGGGCGTGCTGAAGGTGATGTCCAAGATGGGGGTGTCCACTGTCGCGTCCTACACCGGCGCGCAGATCTTCGAGGCGATCGGGCTCTCCCAGGCGGTGGTCGACCGCTACTTCACCGGCACCACCTCCCGGCTGGGCGGCATCGAGCTGGACGTGATCGCCGAGGAGGTCGCCCGCCGCCACCGCACGGCGTATCCCCGCGGCGGGATCAGCCCGACCCACCGTGAGATCGCGGTCGGTGGGGAGTACCAGTGGCGCCGGGACGGTGAGCCGCACCTGTTCGACCCCGAGACCGTCTTCCGGCTCCAGCACTCCACACGGTCCCAGCGCTACGACGTCTTCCAGCAGTACACCGCCCGCGTCGACGAGCAGTCGGAGCGGCTGATGACGCTGCGGGGGCTCTTCCGCTTCCGGGACGCCGCCACCACGGGACGCCGGCCGATCCCGCTCGACGAGGTCGAGCCGGTCTCCGAGATCGTCCGGCGGTTCTCGACGGGCGCCATGTCCTACGGCTCGATCAGCCAGGAGGCGCACGAGACGCTGGCGATCGCGATGAACCGGATCGGTGCGAAGTCCAACACGGGCGAGGGCGGCGAGGACACCGACCGGCTGCACGACCCGGTACGCCGCAGCGCGGTCAAGCAGGTCGCGTCGGGCCGGTTCGGAGTGACCAGCGACTACCTGACCAACGCCGACGACCTGCAGATCAAGATGGCCCAGGGCGCCAAGCCCGGTGAGGGCGGACAGCTCCCGGGACACAAGGTCTACCCGTGGGTCGCGAAGACCCGGCACTCCACGCCGGGCGTCGGCCTGATCAGCCCCCCGCCCCACCACGACATCTACTCCATCGAGGACCTGGCCCAGCTGATCCACGACCTCAAGAACGCCAACCCGTCGGCGCGGGTGCACGTCAAGCTCGTGGCCGAGGCCGGCGTCGGCACCGTCGCGGCCGGCGTCTCGAAGGCCCACGCCGACGTCGTCCTCATCTCCGGTCACGACGGCGGCACCGGCGCCTCGCCACTGACGTCGCTCAAGCACGCCGGCGGACCGTGGGAGCTCGGCCTGGCCGAGACCCAGCAGACGCTGCTGGTCAACGGCCTCCGCGACCGGATCGTCGTCCAGACCGACGGACAGCTCAAGACCGGCCGCGACGTCGTGATCGCGGCCCTGCTGGGCGCCGAGGAGTTCGGCTTCGCGACGGCACCGCTGGTCGTGAGCGGCTGCATCATGATGCGGGTCTGCCACCTCGACACCTGCCCGGTCGGCGTCGCCACGCAGAACCCGGTGCTGCGCCAGCGCTTCTCCGGAAGGCCGGAGTTCGTCGTCACGTTCTTCGAGTACATCGCCCAGGAGGTGCGCGAGCACCTCGCCGAGCTCGGCTTCCGGACTCTCCAGGAGGCGATCGGCCAGGTCGCGACCCTGGACGTCTCGCGGGCCGTCGACCACTGGAAGGCTGCCGGCCTCGACCTGTCGCCGATCCTGCACGTGGCGGAGGTGGAGGAGCAGCTCGCCGGCCAGTCCCGTCACTGCACCCGCCGGCAGGACCACGGGCTCGACCGAGCGTTGGACAACGAGCTGATCCGGATCGCCCGCCCCGCCCTGCAGCGGGCCGATCCTATGCGCGCCCGGCTCGCTGTACGCAACGTCAACCGGACCGTCGGCACCATGCTGGGGCACGAGGTGACCAAGGCGTACGGCGCGGACGGGCTGCCGCCCGACACCATCGACCTGACCCTGGTCGGCTCGGCCGGGCAGTCGCTCGGCGCGTTCCTGCCGCGCGGAGTCACCCTGCGGCTCGAGGGCGACGCCAACGACTATGTCGGGAAGGGACTGTCCGGCGGACGCATCGTGATCCGGCCGCACCGGGGCGCGACGTTCGCCGCGCACGAGCAGATCATCGCCGGCAACGTCATCGGGTACGGCGCGACCTCCGGCGAGATCTTCGTCCGGGGCGGCGTGGGGGAGCGGTTCTGCGTCCGGAACTCCGGAGCCACGGCCGTGGTCGAGGGGGTCGGCGACCATGCCTGCGAGTACATGACGGGTGGCCGGGTGCTGGTCCTGGGCAGGACGGGGCGCAACTTCGCGGCCGGCATGAGCGGCGGAACGGCGTACGTCCTCGACCTGCGGGAGGAGCGCGTCAACGCCGAGCTCGTGGAGCTGCGGCCGGTCGCCGGCGAGGTGGCCGAGGAGCTGAAGGCCCTGGTGGGCCGGCACCGGGACGAGACGGGATCCGTCGTCGCCGCGGGCCTGCTGGCCGACTGGCCCGACACCGTGGCCCGGCTGACCGAGGTGATGCCGCGCGACTACCGCCGCGTGCTCGAGGCGCGGGCCGAGGCCGAAGGCGAGGGGCTCGACGGCGAGGCCGTCGACAACCGGGTCATGGAGGTGCTCCATGGCTGACCCGCGCGGCTTCCTCGAGCACGGTCGGGAGGTCGCGGCACGCCGGCCGGTCGAGGAGCGGATCCACGACTGGCAGGAGGTCTACCCCGGCGGGCCGGGCCGGGCGCTGCTGCCGATCATCGCCACCCAGGCATCGAGGTGCATGGACTGCGGCATCCCGTTCTGTCACCAGGGCTGCCCGCTGGGCAACCTGATCCCGGAGTGGAACGACCTGGTCTATCGCGACGACTGGGACGGTGCGATGTACCGGCTCCATGCCACCAACAACTTCCCGGAGTTCACCGGACGCCTGTGCCCGGCGCCCTGCGAGACCGCGTGCGTGCTCGGCATCAACCAGGAGGCGGTCACGATCAAGAACGTCGAGGTCGCGATCATCGACCGCGCCTGGGCCTCCGGCTACGTCCGACCGCGGCCCCCGGAGTGGCTCTCGGGCCGCACCGTCGCGGTGATCGGGTCCGGCCCGGCGGGGCTCGCCGCCGCCCAGCAGCTCACGCGGGCCGGGCACACCGTCGCGGTCTACGAGCGCGCGGCGAAGCCGGGCGGCCTGCTGCGCTTCGGGATCCCCGAGTTCAAGATGGAGAAGGCCGTGCTCGACCGGCGGCTCGACCAGATGCGCCGCGAGGGCACCGTCTTCCGGACCGGGGTCGAGGTCGGCGTCGGCGTCGGGTCCGACGGCTCGGCGCTGACCGGCGAACGGCTCCGCGAGCGGTACGACGCGGTGGTCCTGGCCCTGGGCTCGACCGTCGCCCGCGACCTGCCGGTGCCGGGTCGGGAGCTGGCCGGCATCCACCAGGCGATGGAGTACCTCCCGCAGTCCAACCGCGCCGTGCTCGGCGAGGACGTGCCCGACCAGATCACCGCCCATGGCAACGACGTCGTCATCATCGGCGGTGGCGACACCGGCGCCGACTGTCTGGGCACCGCGATCCGGCAGGGTGCCCGGTCGGTGACCCAGCTGGAGATCCTGGCGCAGCCGACGACCGACCGCCCGGACCACCAGCCGTGGCCGACGTACCCGATGATCTTCCGCATCTCCTCTGCCCATGAGGAGGCCGCCCGGTCGGGGGTGCAGAGCCGGGTCTACGCCGTGTCGACCCAGCAGTTCCTCGGCGACGACTCCGGAGCGGTGCGGGCCCTGCGGCTGGTCGAGGTGGACGCCTCGTTCCAGCCCGTGGCGGGTAGCGAGCGCGAGGTCCCGGCCCAGTTGGTGCTGCTCGCGATGGGCTTCACCGGGCCGCAGCGCGAAGGGTTGGTCGACCAGCTCGGGGTAGACCTCGACGAGCGCGGAAACATCGCCCGGGACGCGACGTACGCCTCGAGCGTGGACGGCGTGTTCGTCGCCGGTGACGCCGGGCGCGGTCAGTCCCTGATCGTGTGGGCGATCGCCGAGGGGCGCGCTGCGGCGTCCGCGGTCGACCGCTACCTCATGGGCGAGACCAGCCTGCCCCGCCCGATCGCTCCGACGGAGCGTCCGCTGGTCGTCTGACCGTCCGGCCCTCGCCCGCCCGGCCCGGACCCCTGACGCTAGGTTGAGGGTCGTGCGTAGAGCCAAGATCGTGTGCACGCTCGGCCCCGCCGTCGACACCCCCGAGGACATCCGACGACTCGTCGAGGCCGGCATGGACGTCGCCCGGCTGAACATGAGCCACGGCAACCACGACGACCACCGGCGGCGCTACGACCTGGTCCGACAGGCGTCTGACTCCACAGGACACGGGGTTGGCATCCTGGCCGACCTCCAGGGTCCCAAGATCCGGCTGGAGACGTTCGCCGGCGGCAAGGCCAAGCTCGTCGCGGGCGAGGAGTTCGTGATCACCACACGCGACGTCGTCGGCGACGCCACGATCTGCGGTACGACGTACCACGGACTCCCGGGCGACGTCTCCGAGGGCGACCCGATCCTGGTCGACGACGGCAAGCTCAGGCTGCGGGTCGTGTCGGTCGAGGGTGACGACGTCACCACGCGGGTCGAGGTCGGCGGCAAGGTCAGCGACCACAAGGGTCTGAACCTGCCCGGTGTCGCGGTCAGTGTCCCGGCGCTGTCCGAGAAGGACGTCCAGGACCTGCGCTGGGCGCTGCGGACGTCGGTCGACTTCATCGCGCTCTCCTTCGTCCGCTCGGCCGCCGACGTGGACGACGTACGCCGGATCATGCGCGAGGAGGGCGTCCAGCTGCCGGTCATCGCCAAGATCGAGAAGCCGGAGGCGATCGACAACCTCGACGAGGTGGTCGAGGCCTTCGATGCGTTCATGGTGGCGCGTGGTGACCTCGGCGTCGAGTGTCCCCTGGAGGACGTGCCGTTCCTCCAGAAGCGCGTCATCGACAAGGCGCGCCGCAACGCCAAGCCGGTGATCGTCGCGACCCAGATGCTGGAGTCGATGATCGACAACCCCCGTCCCACGCGCGCCGAAGCCTCCGACGTCGCGAACGCCGTGCTGGACGGCGCCGACGCGGTGATGCTGTCCGGCGAGACGAGCGTGGGGGAGTACCCCGTGGAGACGGTCGAGACGATGGCCCGGATCATCACCTCCACCGAGGACCACGAGCTGGCCCAGATGGCCGCGATCGACTGGCGGCCGCTGACCCGGGGCGGCGTGATCGCCAAGGCGGCCGCCGAGGTCGCCGACCGGGTCGACGCCAAGTACCTGGTCGCCTTCACCCAGTCCGGCGACTCCGCGCGGCGGATGTCCCGCTACCGCGGACGGGTGCCGCTCCTGGCCTTCACACCCATCGCCAAGGTGCGCTCGCAGCTCTCGCTCACGTGGGGAGTCGAGACGTTCCTGACCCAGGACGTCGAGCACACCGACGAGATGGTCCGTCAGGTCGACGAGGCGCTGCTCGAGATCGGCCGGGTGGAGCAGGGCGACCTGGTCGTGATCGTCGCCGGCTCGCCACCCGGCATCGCCGGGTCCACCAACGCCCTGCGCATCCACCGGATGGGCGATGCGATCAACGAGGTGGCCCCGGCGTACCGGCGGAGCTAGTCGAGGGCTGGTCAGGACTTGAGCCCGATCAACTCGTCGAGGCGCCGTACGTCGTCGCGACGCGACACCGCGACCGCGTTGATGCGAGGGCGGCGCCACGCGAGGTCACAGAGATCGAGCGCTCAGGTGCACAGGTGGAGGATGTCGTCGGAGCGGTTCACGAACTCCCACCGTGGGTACTCGTACCGCTTCTTCTTCCCGGCGACCATCTGCGCCGCCAAGTTACGGGTGCGCGACCGTCGGAGTGGAAGAGGGCACGCAGGAAGTCGCCCGGACAACGCATCACGATCGCGCGCTGCCACTCTTCGAGCACGATCGGGCGCTCGTGCTTCCGCCCGGGAGCGTGCTGGGGGAACAGACACAGCATGTGCTTCCAGGACACGGTGCTGACGATGCAGCCAGGTCGACGCCGGATGTGTGGGCGACCCCCCCGCTTCACCTGTCGCATGAGATCAGCGACGTGGGCGTTCAGCTCTACGTATCGCGCATCGTTGTAGACGTGGAGGCTCCAGACACCTCGACGCCCGGCAGAGATGTGTCCATCACCGAGGTACCAGCCGAGCAGTCCGGCGTACGCGGCCTCGTGGAGTGGGGCTCCCGTGCACCTCGGGCACTGGACGGTGGTGTGACGCTGTCCGCGCTGGAGTCCGCGCCGTCGGTACAGGCGGCGCCACCGCCGAATCGTCTTGACGGCCACGCCGTGGAGGGCCGCATTGTCGGCGTCGCGCCCGCGTCGGACGCCGCGAGAGCATCGGCGACGAGTGCATCCGGTCGAACGTGTCCCATATCTGGATGGTGGTCGACGCCACCGACAGTGGTGCCGGGTGCGGGAGTCGAACCCGCACGCCCTTTCGGGCAACGCTTTTTGAGAGCGCAGTGTCTTCCGTTCCACCAACCCGGCCGATCGGCCGCCCAACCTACCGGACCGTCGTCGTCGGATTCTGCCCGGATAGCCTGTCGCGGTGACCACTCCGGAGCCACGTCGCGTCGTCATCGCCGAGGACGAGGCGCTGATCCGGATGGATCTCGCGGAGATGCTCGCCGAGGAGGGGTACGCCGTCGTGGGCCAGGCGGGCGACGGCGCCATGGCCGTCGAGCTGGCGGAGCGCGAGCGTCCCGACCTGGTCATCCTCGACGTGAAGATGCCGGTGCTCGACGGGATCGCGGCGGCGGAGCGGATCGCCGGGGCCCGGATCGCCCCGGTGGTCATCCTGACCGCCTTCTCCCAGCGCGACCTGGTCGAGCGTGCCCGGGACGCCGGAGCCATGGCCTACCTGGTCAAGCCGTTCAGCCGCACCGACCTGGTGCCGGCGATCGAGATCGCGGTGAGCCGCTTCGGCGAGCTCGATGCGCTGGAGCGCGAGGTATCCGACCTCGGCGACCAGCTGGCGGCCCGGAAGGCGGTCGACCGGGCCAAGAGCGTCCTGCAGAAGCAGCTCGGTCTCAGTGAGCCGGAGGCCTTCCGGTGGATCCAGAAGACCGCGATGGACCTGCGCCGGTCGATGCGCGAGGTGGCCGACGGGGTCGTGGAGCACGGGGTCGGATAGGGCCGGAGGACCCGTTCGACGGGACCCATGACCCCCGGCCCGGAGTCGGCAACGTTGCAAACCTGCAAATAAGCCACGCCGAGGGGCGAGACATACCCCCCGGAGGTGCTAGGTTTCCCCGGCATCTCGACAACGCCGCCCGAGCTGGAGCGGCCGTGCCCTGACGGAGGAAAAGTGGGGATCAAGCCCAATCTGCGCGCTCTCGCCATCCTGGCGACTGCCGGACTAGCGCTCACTGCGTGTGGGAGCAGCAACAGCAGCGGCACCGCCGCCGACGGCGGTAGCTGCGGCCACTACAACATCGCCTTCCTGGGTGCAGAGACCGGCGACGCCGGCGCCCTGGGCCTGAACATGGTCGGCGGCATCAAGGTCGCGCTGAAGGAGTACAACGACAAGCACGCCGACTGCACCGTCGGCCTGAAGGACTTCGACTCCCAGGGCGACCCGGACAAGGCGACGTCCCTGGCGACCCAGATCGTCAACGACGACTCGATCATCGGACTGGTCGGCCCCGGCTTCTCCGGTGAGTCGCTGGCCACCGGCAAGACCTTCGCCGAGGCGGGTCTGCCCAACGTCTCGCCGTCCGCGACCAACGTCACGATCACCCAGCAGGGCTGGACGACGTGGCACCGGGTCATCGGCAACGACGACGCGCAGGGCAAGGCCGACTCGTCCTACCTGACCGGCACCCTGGGCATGAAGAAGATCTTCGTGATCGACGACGCGTCCGACTACGGCAAGGGCCTGGCCACGGTGGTCAAGGACACCCTCGGCTCCGCGGTCGTCAGCACCGACGAGATCCAGCAGAAGCAGACGGACTTCTCGGCCACGGTCACCAAGGTCAAGGGCTCCGGAGCCGACGCCGTGTTCTTCGGTGGCTACTACCCCGAGGGCGGCCTGATCGTCAAGCAGCTGCGTCAGGCGGGCTGGACCGGGACGTTCATGTCCGGCGACGGCTCGGAGGACCCGGCGTTCGTGACGACCGCCGGCGCCCAGGCGGCCGAGGGTGCCATCCTGTCGGCTCCCGCCGGCCCGGCCCCGGCCGACTTCAACGCGAAGTACAAGCAGGTCAACGGCAGCAACTCGGGTCTGTACTCCTCGCAGTCGTACGACGCGGCGAACATCTTCCTGGCCGCGATCGACGCCGGGAAGACCAGCCACGAGGACGTCAACTCCTTCATCAACAGCTACACCGCCGACGGCGTGAGCGGCCCGATCGCCTTCGACGACAAGGGTGACATCAAGACGTCGACGATCTACGCCTACAAGGTCACCGGCGGCAAGCTCGACGTGGCGAACCCCACCGCGATCAAGTGACCTGAGCCGGCTGCGGCCGGGGATGGGACACCATCCCCGGCCGCATCGCTGGGTCCGACGCAGCCGAGGGGGACCTCTTGCACTTCGACTTCTTGTTCCAGCACATCTTCGAGCTGACGATCACCGGTCTGGCGCTCGGTGCGATCTACGCGCTGGTCGCCCTCGGCTACACGATGGTGTACGGCATCCTGCAGCTGATCAACTTCGCCCACTCCGAGGTCTTCATGTTCGGGACCTTCGCCTTCGCCTGGGTGTTCGTCTTCATCCACGGGACCACCTCGGCCTCCCAGGGCCTGGGATCGACCATCGGGCTCCTCATCCTGGCATTGGTCGCCGCCATGTTGACCTCGGCCGCGGTCGCGCTCCTCATCGAACGCGTGGCCTATCGGCCACTGCTGAAGAAGGACGCGCCCAAGCTGATCGCACTGATCTCCGCGATCGGCGCCTCGTTCACGCTCTCGGAGCTGATGGGCGTCCGCGACAAGGTCGCGGCTTGGTTCGGCCTCGAGGACAACCTGTCCAACTACGTCTCGAACGCCCGGGACATCTACGCCAACCCGGTCACGATCAACCCCAAGGGCCTCTTCACGATCGGCGACTACACGGTGACCGACGTCGACCTGGTCGTCATCGGCGCAGCGCTGGCCATGATGCTCGCCCTCGACATCTTCGTGCGGCGTACCCGGTTCGGTCGCGGCATCCGCGCCGTCGCCCAGGACCCCGAGTCCGCCCTCCTGATGGGCGTCAACTCCACCCGGATCATCCAGATCACCTTCCTGATCGGCGGGCTGATGGCGGGGGCCGCCGCGGCGCTCTACATGCTCAAGATCGGGACCACCCGCCAGAACGCCGGATTCATCCTCGGCGTGAAGGCGTTCACCGCGGCCGTCCTCGGCGGGATCGGCAACCTGCGCGGAGCGCTGCTCGGCGGGCTTCTGCTCGGCGTCGTCGAGAACTGGGGGTCGGCGGTGTTCGGCACCCAGTGGAAGGACGTCGTGGCATTCGTCCTGCTGGTGCTGATCCTGCTCGTCCGGCCCTCCGGCCTGCTGGGTGAGGCGCTCGGAAAGGCCCGGGCATGAACGGCGCACGCCCCAGCATCAAGCTCCCGTGGGACCGCGTCGGGGGCCTCTTCATCGGCTGGCCGAAGTGGGCCAGGTGGCTCGTCGGCGCCCTCGTCGTCATCTTGATCTACTTCCTGCCGATCATCCGGCCGCCGCTGATCACGACCCCGGGCACCGACTTCGGCGGGGTGATGTTCTCGTGCGCGATCTTCGCCCTGGTCGCGGTCGGGCTCAACATCGTGATCGGGTACGCCGGGCTGCTCGACCTCGGGTACGTCGGGTTCTACGCGGCGGGCGCCTACACCACCGGCGTGCTCACCTCCGAGCACTGGCACTGGCCGTTCTTCTTCGCGCTTCCGGTGGCGATCGCGGTGACGATGGTCACCGGCGTGATCCTCGGCGCCCCCACCCTGCGGGTGCGCGGCGACTACCTCGCCATCGTGACGATGGGCTTCGGCGAGATCATCCGGCTGGTCGTCACCAACGTCGGCTGGCTCGGCGCTGCGTCCGGCATCAAGGACATCCCCCAGCCCCCGAGCATCGGTCCGAACCCGATCGGGCCGACCGGCGGCCTGTTCGAGATCCCCCACCTGGACTGGTCGACGTTCCCGCCCAGCCTCGACTACGACCACTCCACGCGGTTCTTGAAGTTCGGCGTGCTCGACGCGGTCCCCTACTACTGGCTGGTGCTCACCGCCTTGATCCTGGTGCTGATCGCCGACCGGCTGGTGAAGGCCAGCCGGGTCGGGCGGGCGTGGGAGGCCACCCGTGAGGACGAGGACGCCGCCGAGCTCATGGGGGTGTCCACCTTCAAGTACAAGCTGCTCGCCTTCGCGCTCGGCGCAGCGATCGGTGGCCTGTCCGGCGCCCTCTACGCGAGCCGGCAGGGATACATCAACCCGCTGACCTTCCAGCTGGTCCTGTCCATGCTGTTCGTGGCGGCCGTGATCGTCGGTGGAGCCGGGAACCGCTGGGGCGCGATCGCGGGAGGCGTGCTGGTGGCCTACCTCCCCGAGCGTTTCCGCTCGTTCAGCGACTGGCGCTACCTGGTCTTCGGCCTGGCCCTGATGGTGCTGACGATCTACCGTCCGCAGGGTCTGCTACCGCCGCGACGTACCAGACGAGTGATGCAGGCCGAGGAAGAGATCGAGGAGCTCGAGGGGGTCGGGGCCGATGTCGCCTGAGACGAAGAAGCTCCTGGAGGTCGACGACGTCACGATCCGGTTCGGCGGTCTGACGGCGCTCGACTCGGTCACCTTCGACATCCACGAGGGTGAGATCCTCGGTCTGATCGGGCCCAACGGCGCCGGGAAGACCACCTGCTTCAACGTGATGACCGGCGTCTACGAGGCCACCTCGGGCCAGGTCCGGTTCGACGGGCAGCCGCTGGGCAAGATGAAGCGGCACGCGATCACACGGCTCGGGATCGCCCGCACCTTCCAGAACATCAGGCTGTTCAAGTCCATGACGGCGCTGGAGAACGTCATGGTCGGCGCCGATGCTCACAGCAAGGTCGGCTTCTTCGACGCTCTGCTGCGCACCCCCCGCCACCGCCACACCGAGGCGGAGGCCCGCAGACGGGCCCTCGAGCTGCTGAAATTCGTCGGGGTCGGCGGGCGCAGCGACGAGCTGGCGGCGAACCTGTCGTACGGCGACCAGCGGCGCCTCGAGATCGCCCGGGCGATGGCGACCAACCCGAAGCTGCTCTGCCTCGACGAGCCGGCCGCCGGGTTCAACCCCGCGGAGAAGCAGAAGTTGATGGACCTGATCCGCAAGGTGCGCGACCAGGGCTTCACCGTCCTGCTGATCGAGCACGACATGCGCCTGGTCATGGGCGTCACCGACCGGATCGTGGTGCTGGAGTTCGGCCGCAAGATCGCGGAGGGCCCGCCGGCCGCGATCCGCGACAACCCGGCCGTGATCGCGGCCTACCTGGGAGTGGACGAAGAAGATGCTTCTTGAGGTCGAGGGCCTGTGCGTCAACTACGGCCACATCGAGGCGATCCGCAACATCTCCTTCGGCGTCGCCGAGGGCGAGGTCACGACGCTGATCGGGGCCAACGGGGCCGGGAAGACCACGACACTGAAGACGATCTCCGGGCTCCGCAAGGTGCGCGAGGGCAAGATCGTCTTCGACGGCAAGGACATCACCCGGTTGGCTCCCTACGACCGCGTGAAGCTCGGGATCAGCCAGTCGCCCGAGGGCCGGGGCTGCTTCCCCGGGATGACGGTGCGCGAGAACCTCGACATGGGCGCCTACGTCCGCACCGACCGCAAGACCCCGGCGTACCGAGAGGACGTCGAACGGGTCTTCCAGCTCTTCCCGCGTCTGGAGGAGCGGGTGAACCAGACCGCCGGCACGATGTCCGGTGGCGAGCAGCAGATGCTGGCGATCGGCAGGGCGCTGATGGCGCGGCCGCGGCTGGTGCTGCTCGACGAGCCCTCGATGGGGCTGGCCCCGCGGCTGATCCAGCAGATCTTCACGATCATCAGCGAGATCAACCAGCAGGGGACCACCGTGCTCCTGGTCGAGCAGAACGCCGCCCAGGCGCTGCGGCGCGCCCACCAGGCCCACGTGCTCGAGACCGGCGAGATCGTCCGCTCGGGCACCGGTGAGGAGCTCTCGGGCGACCCCTCCGTGCGAGCGGCGTACCTCGGCGGCGACGTCTGACCCGACCGCCGGTCTCGGTGCCGGCGTCGGTGTGAGCTGCCCGCGCCCTACCGGAACGCCGCCACCGCACCGACCAGCAGCGGGGCGACGGCCAGCCCCGGCAACAGGTCGGCCACGGCGATCTCGCGGATCCGCAGCAGCCGGAACGCCACGCCCACGAGCATCAGCCCGCCCGCGGCCGTGATCGCCGCCAGCTCGGCGTCCGGCAGCACGTCACCGAGCACCGCGCCGACGGCCGTGATGGCGCCCTGCACGACGAGCACGGTCAGGGCGCTGGCAGCGACGCCCCAGCCGAACGACGCAGCGAACGCGACCGCCGCGAAGCCGTCGAGCGTCGCCTTCAGGTAGAGCTGGTCGGCGCCGTGTCCCAGCCCGTCGGACAGGGAGCCGAGGATGGTCAGCGGCCCGGTGCAGAACACCAGCGACGAGGTCACGAAGCCCTCGACGAAGCGCGCGCGCTCCGTGGAGTCCTCCGCGCCCGACAGACGGCGCTGCAGCCAGCCGCCGAGGCCCTCCACGCGTTGCTCCAGGCGCAGGGCGGAGCCAACGATCCCGCCGATGACCAGCGAGCCCAGCACGATCAGGAGCGGAGCGTGCGGGCCGACCTTCGCGGCGAAGGCCGGGTCGTTGACCGCCACCGCCGCGAGACCGGCGATGAGCAGGGTGATCAGGCCCAGTGCGTCGGTCACGAGGTCGCGGGTCCGGGCGGGGAGCCGGTTGCCGGCGAGGACGCCGACCGAGGATCCGACCAGCACCGTGACGATGTTGACGGCCGTGCCGGAACCGGCGATCACAGCGCTCCTTGGGGGTACCTGGGACAAACGGGCGGACCGAGCGTAGTCTGCCGGTGCGGCATCGACGGGGGGACCGGAAGTTGCCGTTCCTTCGTCGACCGGGAGGTCAACGGATGAAATGCCCCCGCCTTCCCTTCCCGCACGCCGCAATCCGTAGGAGACCCGCATGAGCCGGTTCCAGGTGAGCCTGCGGGATGCGACCTTGGCCGACGTCGAGCACCTCGCCGATCTGTGGCAGCCCTACCTGCGCCGCGGCGCCGATGAGCAGCTGCACGACCTGGCCACCGCGATCGAGCAGCTGGGAGACCATCCCGGGGAGCGTCTGGTCGTGGCGGAGTACGACGGCGAGTTCGCCGGCGCCGTCTTCCTGCGCGCCGCGACGTACTCCCCGGTCAACCCCGAGCCGGTCCTGCAGGCGCACAACGCGGCGGTCGTCCTCCAGCATCGCAAGCGCGGTGTGGGCAAGGCCCTGATGGAGTGCGCGGTGACCTGGGCCGAGGAGCTCGGCATCGCCCACGTGGCGACGGCGACGGCATCCGGGTCGCGCGAGGCCAACCGCTTCATGGCGCGGCTCGCCCTGGGCCCACAGGCCGTGCTGCGCATGGCGCCCACCCCCGCGGTCCGCTCGAAGCTCTCGGGCCGGTATCCCGGGGGGCGTCAGATGACCCAGGTGCTCGCCGCACGCCGTAGCGCGCGGCGCGCGCGGTCGGTCTCCAGCCGCTGACCGCGCGACGGCGGTCAGCCGCGGTCGCGGGGGAGCAGCGCGCAGGTGATCCGGCAGGTGCAGACGCGGCGGTCCTCGTCGTCGGTGATGACCACCTGGTACGACGCCGTGCTGCGCCCGAGGTGCAGAGGTGTGGCCACGCCCGTCACCAGGCCGCTGGTGGCGGCCCGGTGGTGCGTCGCGTTGATGTCGACCCCGACGGAGATCCGGTCGGGATGGGCGTGGATCGCCGATCCCAGCGAGCCCAGGCTCTCGGCCAGCACGACGGACGCTCCGCCGTGGAGGAGACCGTAGGGCTGGGTGTTGCCCTCGACCGGCATGGTGGCGACGACCCGCTCGGCCGACGCCTCGAGGATCTTCACGCCCATCTTGTGGTTGAGCGCTCCCATGGCGCCGTCCTCGCCGGCGATGAACCCGGCGAGCAGGCGCTCCCCGTCGAGCTCGCCGGCCGTGCCCTCGTCGCTGCGGTCGTCCATGCCGTCATCCTGCCGGATCGGCCAGAGGTGCCCGTCGGTGCCTCTGGATAGAGTCGGCGGGTGCCCGACCACGCCACCGCGACAGCCGTTCCCACGGTGACCCCAGCCCGTCAGCGGCTGCTGCTCCTCGACGGCCACTCGCTGGCCTATCGCGCGTTCTTCGCCCTCCCGGTGGAGAACTTCTCCACCACCACCGGCCAGCACACCAACGCCGTCTTCGGGTTCACCTCGATGCTGATCAACGTGCTGCGCGACGAACAGCCGACCCACATCGCGGTCGCGTTCGACAAGTCCCGGCAGACCTTCCGCCTCCAGGAGTACGCCGAGTACAAGGCCAAGCGCAACAAGACGCCCGAGGAGTTCTCCAGCCAGCTGCCCCTGATCAACGAGGTGCTCGACGCCCTGAGGATCAAGCACCTCGCCAAGGACGGCTACGAGGCAGACGACATCATCGCCACGCTCGTCACCGACGCTCTCGCCGAGGGCTACGAGGTGCTGATCCTCACCGGCGACCGCGACGCCTTCCAGCTGGTCACCGACACCTCCACAGTGCTCTACCCGATGCGCGGGGTCTCCGAGCTGGCACGGATGACGCCCGACGCAGTCGAGGAGCGCTACGGGGTCCGCCCGGAGCGCTACCCCGAGCTGGCCGCGATCGTGGGCGAGACCTCCGACAACCTGCCGGGTGTCCCGGGGGTGGGGCCGGGCTTCGCCGCCCGCTGGCTCAAGGAGTACGACGGCCTCGACGGCGTGATCACGCACGCCGACAAGATCACCGGCAAGAAGGGCGAGGCGCTGCGCGAGCACCTCGGCGACGTCATCCGCAACCGGCGCCTCAACGCGCTGGTCCGCGACCTGGACCTCGAGCTGGTCCCGGCCGATCTCGAGGCGCAGTCATGGGATCGCCAGCTGGTCCACACCCTGTTCGACTCCCTGGAGTTCCGGGTGCTGCGAGAGCGCCTGCTGGAGTCGTGGGACGTGCAGCACGACGACATCGACGACTCGGGCTTCGAGCTGTCCGGGGCGATGCTGGGCGAGGGCGAGGTGTCCGCCTGGCTCGACGTGCACGCGGCGGCAGGCACTCGCACCGGCGTGACCGTCCACGGCGGGTGGGGGGCGGGCACCGGCGAGGTGCGGGGGATCGCCCTCGCCGCCGCCGACGGCCAGGCGGCCTGGATCGACGCGGGCGAGGTGACGCCCGACGACGACGCCGCCGTGATGTCCTGGCTGGGCGATCCCGGGCGGGCCAAGGTGCTCCACGACGCCAAGGGTCCGATGCTGGCGCTCGCCGCCCGCGGCTGGCCGCTGCACGGGCTGGTCAGCGATACCGCGCTCGCGGCCTATCTCGTGCGCCCCGACCAGCGCTCCTACGACCTGGCCGACCTGACCCTGCGCTACCTCAAGAGGGAGCTGAAGCAGGGCGCGGGCGACGACGGTCCGGACGAGATGCTCTTCGACGACGAGGCCACCGGCGGTGGCGTGGCGGACACCGCGATGCTGCACGCGCGGGCGGTGCTCGACCTCGCCGACACGCTCGACGGCGAGATCGAGCAGACCGGCGGTGCGCGCCTGCTCGCCGAGGTCGAGCTCCCGCTGATCGACCTGCTCGCCTCGATGGAGCAGACCGGCATCGCCGTCGACATCGACCATCTGGAGTCCCTGGAGAGCCACTTCGCCTCCGAGGTGCGCGACGCGGCCGCCGAGGCTTTCCGGGTGATCGGCAAGGAGATCAACCTCGGCTCGCCCAAGCAGCTGCAGGTCGTGCTCTTCGACGAGCTCGGCATGCCGAAGACCAAGCGCACCAAGACCGGCTACACCACCGACGCCGACGCGCTGCAGGGGCTCTACGAGAAGACCGAGCACCCGTTCCTGATGGCGCTCCTGCGTCACCGCGACGTCAGCCGGCTGCGGCAGACGATCGAGGGGCTGCTGAAGACGGTGCAGTCCGACGGCCGCATCCACACGACGTTCAACCAGACGATCGCGGCGACGGGCCGGCTGTCCAGCACCGAGCCCAACCTGCAGAACATCCCGATCCGCACCGAGGAGGGGCGGCGCATCCGTGAGGCGTTCGTCGTCGG
>JAICHQ010000027.1 GCA_025924815.1 Nocardioides sp. | reverse complement strand
GCGACTGTCCAGCTTCTTCGAGCTCGTGCAGCAGGATCCGGTGGTCAGCCAGGTGAAGCTCATCGCCGAACCGTGGGATGTCGGCCCGGGTGGTTATCAGGTGGGAAACTTCCCGCCGCAGTGGACGGAGTGGAACGGCAAGTACCGCGACTCGGTCCGCGACTTCTGGCGCGGCGAAGGGTCACTCGGCGAGTTCGCCAGCCGCCTCGCCGGGTCCAGCGACCTCTACGAGCAGTCCGGTCGCCGCCCGGTCGCGTCGATCAACTTCGTCACCGCGCACGACGGGTTCACGTTGCGCGACCTCGTGTCGTACAACGACAAGCACAACGAGGCGAACGGCGAGGACAACAAGGACGGCGAGAGCGACAACCGGTCGTGGAACCTCGGGGTCGAGGGCCCCACCGACGACCCGGAGATCCGGGCCGCCCGGGCCAGGCAGCAGCGCAACTTCATCACCACCCTGGTGCTCAGCCAAGGGGTGCCGATGCTGCTCCACGGCGACGAGGGCGGGCGCACTCAAGACGGCAACAACAACACCTACGCCCAGGACGGGCCGATCTCGTGGATGCATTGGGACGAGCTCGACGCGCCCCTGGTGGACTTCACCGCCGACGTCGCTCGGCTGCGGCGCGAGCACCCGACCTTCCGCCGGCGACGCTTCTTCACCGGCACCGACGTGCGACCCGGCGACGGTGACCGACTCGACGACATCGTCTGGCTCCACCCCGACGGCCGAGCCATGGAGGACGCGGACTGGGAGGAGCCCGACAAGCGCGCGATCGGCATGTACCTCAACGGCCACGGCATCGTGGGCGCCGACGCACGCGGCCAGGACGTCGTCGACGACCACTTCCTGCTGTACTTCAACGCCGCCGGGGACGACGTGCCGCTCACGCTCCCGGCCGAGGAGTACGCCGCCGCCTGGGACGTCGAGATCGATACCGCGGGCACCGAGCGCGACCCCGCGCCGCTGAGTGCCGGCTCCTCCTGCACGCTGGGCGAGCGGTCGGTGCTCGTGCTCCGGGCGCACACCGCACCGGTCAACGCGCCCGACACCTCGGCGGCGGCATCGGTGGCGGCCCAGGAGCAGAACGGCGATCGGGGTACCGCCTGATCATGCGGGTCCCCACGAGCACCTACCGGCTCCAGGTCAACGCGCGCTTCACCCTGTACGACGCGGCCGCGACGCTGCCCTACCTGCACGACCTCGGCGTCGACTGGGTCTACCTCTCGCCGCTGCTCAAGGCCGAGCCGGGGAGCGACCACGGGTACGACGTGGTCGACCACGCGCTGGTCGACCCTGCGCGGGGCGGCGCCGATGGGCTGGCGGCGCTCTCGGCCGAGGCCCGGCGGCTCGGGATGGGCGTGCTCGTCGACATCGTGCCCAACCACGTGGGGGTCGCGACGCCGCGGGAGAACGGCTGGTGGTGGGACCTGCTCGAGAACGGCCGCGCGGCCGCGCACGCCGACGCCTTCGACGTCGACTGGGACGCGGGCGGGGGCCGCGTGCGGATCCCCGTGCTCGGCGACGACGGGACATCGGCGGTCGAGATCGATGCCGCAGCAGGAGTCGTGCGCTACCACGGCCACGTCCTCCCGCTCGCTCCCGGCACCACGACCCTGGACGAGCAGCACTACGAGCTCGTGCACTGGACGGTCGCCGACCACGGGCTCAACTACCGACGGTTCTTCGCGGTCAGCACTCTGGCCGGCCTCCGCGTGGAGGACCGATCCGTCTTCGACGACTCACACGTCGAGATCGGGCGCTGGTTCGACGAGGGGCTCGTCGACGGGCTGCGGGTCGACCACCCCGACGGCCTGCGCGACCCCGCGGCGTACCTCGACGACCTCGCCGGCATCACCGGTGCGCCGTACGTCCTGGTCGAGAAGATCCTCGAGACCGGCGAGGACCTGCCGGCCTCCTGGGCGACCGCCGGCACCACCGGGTACGACGTGCTGGGCGCGATCGACCGGATCCTCACCGACCCGACCGGTCGAGCCCCCCTCACCGCGCTCGAGTCACGGCTCCGCGGCAGCGCCCTCGACTGGCACGACCTGATCCACGGCACCAAGCGAGCCGTCGCCGACGGGATCCTGGGCTCCGAGACCCGCCGGGTGGTGCGCGAGCTCGCGCCCGACGACTCCGCTCACGCGGAACGCCTGAGAGACGCCGTCGGGGAGCTGGTGGCCTGCTTCCCGGTCTACCGCTCGTACCTCCCCGACGGGCGTGACCATCTCCACGCGACCTTCGCCGAGGCCCGTCGGCGCCGGGCGGACCTGGCCGCGACGTTCGACGCCCTGGAGCCGGTCCTCTCCGACCCCTCGCACCCGGTCGCCCTGCGCTTCCAGCAGACCAGCTCCGCGATCATGGCCAAGGGCGTGGAGGACTGCGCGTTCTACCGCACCTCGCGGCTCACGTCGCTGTGCGAGGTGGGCGGCGATCCCGCCACCTGGGCGGTGAGCGTCGAGGAGTTCCACGCCGCGATGGCCGAGCGGCAGCGGTCGTGGCCGCTGGCGATGACGACGAGCTCCACCCACGACACCAAGCGCGGCGAGGACGTACGTGCCCGGATCTCCGTGCTCGCCGAGATCCCCGATGCCTGGGCCGACGCTCTCGACTCCCTGCTGTCCCTGGCGCCGCTGCCCTACCCGTCGTTCGGCAACCTTCTCTGGCAGGCGATCCTCGGCGCCTGGCCTGCCTCGCGTGAGCGGCTGCACGGGTACGCCGAGAAGGCGATGCGCGAGGCGGGCGACCGGACCACCTGGACGGCTCCGGACTCGGCGTACGAGAAGGCCGTGCACGCCGCTGTCGACGCCGCGTTCGACGACCAGGAGGTGGTGGCCGTCCTGCAGGGCGTGCTCGACCGCGTGAGCGAGCCGGGGTGGAGCAACAGCCTCAGCGCCAAGCTGATCGCGCTGACGATGCCCGGCGTACCGGACGTGTACCAGGGCAGCGAGCTGTGGGAGCAGTCTCTGGTCGACCCGGACAACCGGCGGCCCGTCGACTTCGGCGTACGCCGCGAGGTGCTGGCCCGCGTCCTCGCCGGAGAGCGTCCCGTGCTCACGCCGCGCCTCGACGACCGAGGCGATGCCAAGCTGATGGTCACCCAGGCGGCGCTGACGTTGCGGCGCAACCAGCCGCACCGGTTCACGACGTACGCGCCCGTCCCGGCCGGGGGCGATGCGGCCGACCACGTGATCGCCTTCGACCGCGGCGGTGCGCTGACGGTGGCGACCCGTCTCCCGGTCGGGCTCGCCGCGCGCGGCTGGGGCGAGACCTCGGTCCCGCTGCCCGAGGGGATGTGGGCGGACCTGCTCACCGGCCGCGAATACGCCCGGGACGTCCTCGCCCGAGAGCTGATGGCCGACTACCCGGTGGCCCTGCTGATCCGGGAGGGGAGTCCATGAGCCGGTGGACCCACGACCACGGGCCCTACGCCGTCTGGGCGCCGCGACCGACCCGGCTCCGGTTGTCCGTGGGCGATGACATCGTGGAGATGCGTCGGGGCGACGGGGACTGGTGGGTGCCGACGGAGCCGGTGCCGGACCCGTGGGAGGGCGGGCTCGACTACGGCTACCTGATCGACGACTCCGAGGTGCCCCGGCCCGACCCGCGGTCTCTGCGCCAACCCGACGGCGTGCACGGGCGCTCCCGCACCTACGACCCGAACAGCGAGGAGAACCTGATCGGCCTCGACCGGTCGTGGCGTGGTCGTCAGCTGGCCGGATCGATCGTCTACGAGCTCCACATCGGGACGTTCACCCCCGAGGGCACGCTCGACTCCGCGATCGAGCGGCTCGGCCACGTGCACTCCATCGGCGTCGACTTCGTCGAGGTGATGCCGGTCAACGCGTTCAACGGCACCTGGAACTGGGGGTACGACGGCGTCGACTGGTTCGCGGTCCACGAGGCGTACGGCGGCCCAGCGGCGTACCAGCGCTTCGTGAACGCCTGCCACGAGAACGGGCTCGGGGTGGTCCAGGACGTGGTCTACAACCACCTGGGACCGTCTGGGAACTACCTGCCGCTGTTCGGGCCCTACCTCAAGGGCGGGCGCAACACCTGGGGCGATCTGGTCAACCTCGACGGCGAGGGCTCGGCCGAGGTCCGCCGGTTCATCCTCGACAACGTGCACATGTGGTTCGCCGACTACGACGTCGACGCGCTGCGCCTGGACGCAGTGCACGCGCTCTCGGACTCCTCTCCGGTGCACGTCCTGGAGGAGATGGCGATCGAGACCGCCGCGCTCTCCGCCCACCTCCAGCGACCGTTGACGCTGATCGCCGAGTCCGACCTCAACGAAACCCGGCTGGTGACCCCGCGCGAGGGGGGTGGCTACGGGCTCGACGCCCAGTGGAGCGACGACTTCCACCACGCGTTGCACGTCGCGCTGACCGGCGAGACGACGGGCTACTACGCGGACTTCGCGCCGCTGTCGGCCTTGGCGAAGGTCTGCGAGAAGGGGTTCTTCCACGACGGCACCTGGTCCTCGTTCCGCGGCCGCTACCACGGCCGGCCGGTCGACACCGCACACATGCCGACCTGGCGGCTCGTGGTCTGCAGCCAGGACCACGACCAGGTCGGCAACCGCGCCCGCGGCGACCGGCTGTCGGATCCGTCACCGGGGCACTTCGACGACGACCAGCTCGCCTGCGCCGCGCTGCTCACCCTGTGCGGGCCCTTCACGCCGATGCTGTTCATGGGCGAGGAGTGGGCGGCATCCACCCCGTTCCAGTTCTTCACGTCGCACCCGGAGCCGAAGCTCGCGAAGGCCACCGCCGAGGGTCGGCTGAAGGAGTTCGAGCGAATGGGGTGGGACCCGACCGAGGTGCCCGACCCGCAGGACCCGGCCACGTTCGAGCGGTCCAAGCTCGACTGGTCGGAGCTCTCCCGCGGGCGACACGCGCGGCTCCTCTCGACGTACCGACACCTGGTGCACCTCCGGAACCAGCTGCCCGAGCTCACCGATCCGGCGTTCTCCGCGATGACCGCGACCGCCGACGAGGACACCGGCGTCTTCACACTGCGCCGCGGCGACCTGGTGCTGGCCGTGAACTTCGGCTCGACGGTCGCCCAGCTGCCCGAGACCGGTGAGCTGCTGTTCACCACCCCCACCGAGGCCACGGTCGCCGACGACGGGCTCACCCTGCCGTCCCACGCCGGGGTCCTGCTACGCCGGTCCTGAGACCGCCGACGCCTCGGCGCCCGGCTCGGGTGTGGTGACCGGCGGTTCCGACTCGAGGACGCGGGTCGGCATGAAGACGGCCACCACCACCAGGACGACCGCGATGAACACGCTGACCAGGAACACGTCGTGGATGGCCGGCTCGAGCACGGCGCTCGAGACGCGCGACAGGTCGGGGTTGCTGGTGCCGAGCGCGCTGCTGACGTGGCTGTTGACGATGGCGCCGAAGACCGCGACCCCCACCGCGCTGCCGACCGAGCGGGAGAACATGGTGGCGCTGGTGGCCACCCCGCGACGGGCCCACGAGACGGCGGTCTGCGCGGCGACCACGCCGGGGCTGGCGACGAACCCGAAGCCGATGCCCATCACGAAGCAGGCAGCCGCCAGGTGCCACAGCGAGCTGTGGCCGTCGACGGTCGCCAGGACCAGGGCACCCGCGACGGCGACCGCTCCGCCGAGGAGGAGGGTGAACCGGAACCCCACCGTGAGGTACAGCCGACCAGCCAACGAGGCGGCGATCGGCCAGCCCATGGTCATCGTGGCGAGGACCAGACCGGCCATCAGGGCGCCCGTGCCGAGCACCTTCTGGGAGAACAGGGGGACGTACGACGAGAGCCCCATCAGCAGCACGCCGACCACGAACGAGCCCGCGTTGGCGACGTTGAGGACCCGCATCCGGAAGACCCACAGGGGAAGGACGGGCTCGGCGGCGCGGCGTTCGACCAGGACGAACGCCGCCAGCAGCGCCGCCGCGGCCACGAACAGGGCGAGGCTGGTCGGCGAGTCCCACGCCCACTGGACGCCGCCTTCGAGCAGGGCGAGCAGGAGCAGCGTCCCGCCGGCGCCGAGAAGGCCGGATCCGAGGTAGTCGATGCGGTGCTTGCGCCGCTCCACCTTCTCCTCGAAGCGCCGCCACAGGGTCCACCCGGCGGCGGCGCCGAGCGGAAGGTTGACGAAGAAGATCCACCGCCAGCCGATCGAGTCCGAGAAGACGCCACCGAGCGTCGGCCCGATCAGGGCGGCCATCGCCCAGACGCTGGCCAGGTAGCCCTGGACGGTCGCCCGCTCCTGCAGCGTGTAGATGTCGCCGAGGATGGTCATCCCGATCGGGCCGATCGCGCCGGCCCCAAGCCCCTGCACGAGGCGGAACACGATCAGGATCGGCATGCTCCACGCGAGACCGCACAGCAGCGAGCCGAACATGAACAGGCCGACCCCGAGCAGGATCAACGGCTTGCGCCCGTACAGATCGGCCAGCTTGCCGTAGACCGGCACCGAGATCGCCTGAGCCAGCAGATAGATCGAGAACAGCCACGGGAACGACGTGAACCCGCCGAGGTCGGAGACGACGGAGGGCACGGCGGTGGCCAGGATCGTGGAGTCGATGGCCACCAGACCGGTGCTGAGCATGACCGCGAGCAGGATCGGCCCTCGCTCGCTGCGCAGTCCGACGTCGGCTCGCGAGGCGCGCGCGGGACCAGGACTGCTCACCTCCCGGAAACTACCGCCGGCCTCGAGAGATTCCCGTATCGCGAACCGATCGCCCGGCGCCGTCGGCCGGTCCACCGCCGGGATCCCGGCGCTGTCATGCGACACCGGCGCCCCGATGGCCTCTTGCTGGGAGGGCGGTCAGCAGCCCGAGGGCGCCCGCGGTCAGGCACGCTGCCGCCACCGCCGCGGTGAACCACGGAAAGATCGTCGACAGGCTCCACTCGGTGGCCGCCCAGCCGGCCAGGATCGTCGGCACCGCCATCGCGCCGTATGCCAGCACGTAGTACGCCGACATGACCTCACCGCGACGATCGGCGGGCACCACCCGGCCGAGATGGCGCAGCGAGCCGCCGAAGGCGAGCCCGAAGTTGAGACCCATGAGGACTGCGGCCGACGCCACCAAGGACGCGTGGTGGCTGTCCAGGGCGAGCAGGCTGAGGACGAGCGCGACCGCGGTACCGAAGTCACCGAAGACCGCCGCTCGGCGCGGGCCGATCCGGCCGCCGAACGCCTGGCTGATCGCGCCCGATCCGGCCATCGCCGCCACCACGACACCACCGAAGACCAGGCTGTGGATGCCGGTCGAAGCTCCGGCGAACGCCGGGAAGAGCGAGAGGTAGACACCGAGCACCGACCACGAAGCCATCACACCCAGCACGGCGAACCGGAAGTCTGCCCTGATCGACGCCGGGACCGCCGGCCGAGCGATCCGAACCGGCGCGGTGGAACGCGCGAGGTGGGTCTCAGGCATGGGCAACAGCGCAAGGAGCACGACCAGTGCCACCAGGCCCACGACGGCGTACGGCGTGACCAGTGGGTCGGGCCCGTACTGCGCAAGCAGCGACGCGGTCAGGATCGTCACCGCCATCCCGACATTGACGGTGATGCCCGTCAGGTGGCCGCTGCGGGCCCCGTGCTCGGGCCGCAGGTCGAGCAGCGCTGCGCTGGCCACCACCACGACAGTCCCGACCGCGCCGCCGTGCAGCGCCCTCGCGACGAACAGTGCGGCCACCCCGTGCGCGGTCATGAACACGACGAGACCCACGACCATGGCGATCACCGACCCCACCAACAGCGGCTTGCGGCCGACACGGTCCGAGATCGCGCCCGCGACCAGGACCGCGCCGAGCGCGCCGAGCGCGTACACCGCAAACACCAGCGTGGTGGTGATCGGTGCCAAGTGCCACCGCTCCTCGTAGATCCCGTAGAGCGGCGCCGGCACGCCCGAGACTCCGAGCGAGACCGCCAGCAGCACGATCAGCAGCGGGTACGCCGCGATGCGCTGTCCCGTCGCGCACTCGTCGACGCTCGCGGCGCCGCATGGTGCGAGTTCGAGCGCCATGGGTTCATCTCCTTGACCGTGGTAAGTTCGAGATTGATCGAACCGCTTCACCGTAGACCTCGGTTCGATGAACATCAAACCCTTTGGGTGTGACCTGCACCTCCCACTGAGCAACCGCCTGATCGACCGCAAGGAGACCCGATGCCCGCGTCCGAGCTGCCCGCCACGTCGCCGGTGGGCACCTTGCAGCAGGTGCTCGCCGCGCTCGCCGACCCGGTCCGCCTCGAGATGGTGCATCGGATGGCTTCGGCCGCCGCCCCGGTCGCCTGCAGCCTGCTGTACGACGGGGTCAACAAGTCAACGGCCAGCCACCACTTCAAGATCCTGCGCGAAGCCGGCCTGACCGAGCGGGTGATGATCGGCGGCCAGACCCATCAGCTGCTGCTGAGCGACGAGGTCGAATCTACGTACCCCGGGGTGCTGTCCTCCGTCGTGAGCGCCGCAGAGCGGTAGAGCACGGCGCGGGTCCCCAGGCCTCCCTCCGAGCATCCCGGGCGGCCCCGCGCAGGAGGTCACACAACCTGCCCTGACCTGCATCGATGCGGGTCGAGGAGTAGCCCTAGAAGTACCAGGGGAACGGCGACCAGTCGGGGTCGCGCTTCTCCAGGAACTGGTCGCGTCCCTCCTGGGCCTCGTCCGTCATGTACGCCAGGCGCGTGGTCTCGCCGGCGAAGAGCTGCTGGCCGACGAGGCCGTCGTCGATCAGGTTGAAGGAGTACTTCAGCATCCGCTGGGCGGTGGGGCTCTTGGCGTTGACGAGCCGGCCCCATTCGAGACCCGTCGCCTCCAGGTCGGCGTGGGGGACAGCGCGGTTGACGGTGCCCATCCGCACGCCGTCCTCGGCGGAGTACTCCTGGCCGAGGAAGAAGATCTCGCGGGCGAACTTCTGGCCCACCTGCCGGGCGAGGTACGCCGACCCGAAGCCGCCGTCGAAGGATCCGACGTCAGCGTCGGTCTGCTTGAATCGTGCCTCGTCGAGGCTGGCGATCGTCAGGTCGCAGACGACGTGGAGGGAGTGGCCGCCGCCCGCGGTCCACCCGGGGACGAGGCAGACGACGACCTTCGGCATGAACCGGATCAGCCGCTGGCACTCCAGGATGTGCAACCGGCCGAGCTGCGCCTTGTCGACGGTCTCGGCGGTCTCGCCGTCGGCGTACTGGTACCCCGCCCGCCCCCTGATGCGCTGGTCGCCGCCGGAGCAGAAGGCCCACTTGCCGTGCTTGGCACTCGGCCCGTTACCGGTGAGCAGGACGCACCCCACGTCGCTGGACCTCCGCGCGTGCTCGAGCACGCGCAGCAGCTCGTCGACCGTGTGCGGCCGGAAGGCGTTGAGCACGTCGGGCCGGTCGAAGGCGATGCGCACGGTGCCGTGAGCCCGTGCGCGGTGGTAGGTCAGGTCGGTGAGGTCCGCGAACCCCGGCACGTCGTCCCACTGCTCGGGGTCGAAGATCTCGCTGACGCCCTCGATCGCGCTCATGCCGTGCAGCGTAGGGGTCGTGTGGAATGCCGGCACGGGGGCACCTGTTGGAACAGACATGGCACTGACAGGCACCTATGCCCCCAGCAGGCAGCAGTGGGTCCGCGACCAGGTCGCGGCGTACGAGGAGTCCGGCGGCGAGCGCGCGAACACCCTGCGCGACACCGGCTACCCGGTCGTGGTGATCACCTCGAAGGGAGCCCGGAGTGGCAACCTCCGCAAGAACCCGGTGATGCGGGTCGAGCGCGACGGCCGGTACGTCGCGATCGCCTCGAAGGGGGGTGCGGACGACAACCCCGAGTGGTTCCACAACTTCGTGGCCCACCCCGAGGTCGAGGTCCAGGACGGTGCCGAGAAGCACACCTACGCCGCACGGCTGCTGGCAGGTGACGAGCGCAGCCAGTGGTGGGACTACTCGGTGGCCACCTGGCCGACGTACGCGGACTACCAGAAGAAGACCGAGCGGGAGATCCCGGTGTTCCTGCTGGAGCGGGTCGACTGAGACGAGGCCCTACGCCGGCCGCGCGATCGAGGCGGCCAGGGCGACCAGGTGGCCGAACCGGGCGAGCTCGGAGTCGAGGTACTCCGGACCACCGCGACGGCCGATCGCCACGACGTGGGCGTGCCCGACCGGCGCGATCGCGACCAGGTCGTCGCCGATGGTCTGACGTGACAGACCCGTGCCTGGCCGGAGCTCGATCGACGTGGGTGCACCCTCGGTCGCGAGCTCGATCTCGAAGCCGCTCTCGGTGACCGCGATCCGGGCGCCCCACTCGCAGCGGAAGGCCACCGGCAGGGTCTCGACCAGGCGGTCGAGGGCGGCCTCGGGCTCGGCGGTCAATGACTCGACCACCTCGAGATCGGGGAACAGGTTGCCGCCCGCGAGGTAGCGGCCGATCCACAGCACCTCCATGCCGTCGAGGGCGTTGCAGGCCGAGACGACGGAGTCGGGCATGACGCCGTCGACCATGTCGAGCAGGACGTCGTCGACATCGGTGCCGTCGGAGCGCTTGTCGACGATCTCGATGGCCTCGATGTCGCCTCCCGCAGCGCCGATGGCGGACGCCAGCCGACCCAGTGACCCGGGCACGTTGGGCAGCCTCACCCTCAACAGCAACATGGGTCGACCCTAGCCAGCCAGTCGGGCCGCCAGCCCACTTGCCCGCTGGGCGGGCCTCCGCACGGCCAGACGTACGGCGTCGGGCGTGGCCACGACCGTCACCTTCCGCTCGGCTCGGGTCAGGGCGGTGTACAACAGCTCGCGGGTGAGCAGCCGCGAGTCGTCGGGGGGCAGCAGCACCGTCACCTCCGCGGTCTGGCTGCCCTGGCTCTTGTGCACCGTCATCGCGTGCATGGTCTCGACATCGGTCAGCCGCGAGGTGGCGAGGTCGCGATGACCGCGCGGCACGGCGATGGCGGC
Source organism: Nocardioides sp. (assembly GCA_025924815.1). GTDB lineage: Bacteria > Actinomycetota > Actinomycetes > Propionibacteriales > Nocardioidaceae > Nocardioides. The sequence continues at coordinate 25,297 of JAICHQ010000027.1, read as the reverse complement.
GCGCACCCCGCCGGCCGAGGCGATGACCACGCCGGTGTCGCCGTTGAACAGGTCGAGCCCGTAGTCGTTGCTGGTCAGGAGCAGCGGACGCCCGGCGTACCACTCCTGTCCCCAGCCGTCGCCGATCGGGAGCCCCGTGCGCTCGGCGAGCGCCCGCTCGACCACCCGGTTCCAATGGCCGACACCCCAGGGACCGTCGCGGTGGGCGCACAGCAGCCGGTGCTGGTCCAGGAGGTCGGTCGCGCCGGCCGCGTCACCCGAGGCGGCGGCGTCGCGCAGGAGAACCGCGTGGCGGACCAGCCGCTCGCGGAGCCCCGCGAGGACCGCGGGATCGGCGGCGTCGAGGAGCTCGAGGTGCTCCCCACCGGCGGCCAGCAGGTCGATGGCGGCGTCGGCGTCGCCGTCGCGGACCGCCTCGGCGAGCCGGTTGATCTCGCGGCCGAAGCGGTGGGAGGTCTGCAGGGTCGACACCGGCGAGACCGACCGCGCGCGGAGCCCCGCGACCAGGTCGGCCAGCACGGCGCCCGCCTCCACGGACGCGAGCTGGTCGGGGTCGCCGACGAACACCAGCCGGCAGTCGGACCGCACGGCCTCGACGAGACGGGCCATCATCGTCAGCGAGACCATCGACGTCTCGTCGACCACGATCACGTCGTGAGGGAGACGGTTGCGCCGGTCGTGGCGGAACCGGTTGCGGCTGCCCCGTCGCCACCCGAGCAGTCGGTGCAGGGTCTGGGCGATCGGCTCTCCGACCGCCTCGGCATGGCCGGCGAACGCCACCTCGCCGAGCGCCGCGCGGACGGCCTCCTGCAGCCGAGCGGCCGCCTTGCCGGTCGGTGCGGCCAGCGCGATCCGCTGAGGACGATCCGACTGGTCGGCCAGCAGCGCGAGCAGCCCGGCGACGGCGGTGGTCTTGCCGGTGCCGGGGCCGCCGGTGAGCACCGTGGTCCACTGCCGGGCGGCAGCGAGCGCCGCCGCGCGCTGCTCGTCGTAGCCCTCCGGGAACAACACCGGCGCCAGCGCGGACAGGCGCTCCTCGTCGACAAGGGGCGGTGGCAGGGCGAGCCGCGCGACCAGGTCGTCGCGCACCTGGCACTCCTCGCGCCAGTAGCGGTCGAGGTAGAGAAGCCCGTCCTCGACCCGCACCACCCCGGCCTGGGCGACCCGGCTGGCCGCCACCCGATCGGCCCACCCGCTCGCCGGCCAGGTCACGGCGTCCGGCAGCGGCTCGGCGGTCGTCGACGACAGGTCGAGGCACACCGATCCGTGTCGCAGCCCGCGCACCGCCAGCGCGACGGCCAGCCCCACTTCGTCGTCAGGCTCCGCGGCGAGGTCCTGGATGCGCCGGGCCGCATGGGCGTCCGCGGCCTCCAGGATCCCGGCGCCGTTGAAGCGGCCGAGCAGACCGTCGATGCCCTGCGCCCAGCGGCGGTCGTGCGGGTCGTCGGTCTCGAAGGGCTCGATCATCTCGCGGCACCGTCCATCAGGTCGCTGAGCCCGACGACCAGGGATGCCGGCGGCGACCAGTCGAACACCCCGGCGACGTGCCCGGCCACGACCGGCGTCTCGGGCCCGCACATCCCGCGCAGGAACAGGTAGAGCGTGCCACCGAGGTGTGTCTGCGGGTCGTACGCCGGCAGCCGCCAACGCAGGAACCGGTGCAGCACCACCGAGTAGAGCAGGGCCTGGAGGGGGTAGTGGCTGTGCAGCATCGCCGCCGCCATCTCCGCGCGGCCGTAGTCGCCGGCGCTCACGGTGGTGCCGGGCTCGCCGAGGAGGTTGGTCTTGTAGTCGACGACGACGTAGCGGTGGTCTCCGTCGGACTCCCCCGGCACGCGCAGCACGACGTCGATCGACCCGGACAGATAGCCGCGCAGCGCCTGCCCACCGAGCGGGCCGACGAGCTGATCGGCGTACGAGGCGAGCGGGTCGTCGGCGGACAGGTGCCGGCGCAGCAGGCCCGCGACGTCGCTCAGGTGTGCGTCACCACGGCCGACCGCGGGCCGGTCGCCGCCGGTCAGCGGGAACTCGAAGTCGAGCTCGCACAGGCGGTCGCGTCGAGGGATGTCGACCAGCCGCAGCCCCGACGCGAGCCGCCCGAGCGAGGTCTGCTGGGAGGGTACGAGCGCGGTGGCGATCCGCTCCGCATCGAAGGCGACCGGCCACCACAGCAACTGCTCGCGGACGTGCCCGAGCAGCTCGTCGTGCAGATCGGGCGCCTCGGGATCGGTCACCTCCAGGACGCCGTGCACCAGGCTGCCGAAGCCTGCCCCGGCCGGCAGGTCGGCCATGGGGCTGATGAGAGGCCGTCTCGCGAGCAGGCTCGCATCGGTCTCGCTGCGACCACCGGCCTCCGTGGTGTCCGGCTCGTCATCGGTCGGGCCTGCCTCAGGCTCCGAGCTCACCCCGGCCGGCTGCTCCTGCACCCGGATCAGCCCGGAGTAGGAGGTGCGCCGCCAGTCGGTGTCGACTCCGCGCGCGAACACCCGGGCCGCGAGCGGGCCGACGGGTGTGCCGGGCGGCGCAGGTGCGGCGTCGGACAACACCGACGCCTCCGACGTCGGGCCGCCCAGCTGGTGGAGCAGCCCGAGAACGTGCGCGGCGTACGCGTCGTCCTTCACGGCCTGGCTGTCGGGGACCTCGGCCTGGTCGGGCCGCCGCCCGAACAGCACCCGGTGGAGTCCGCCGTCGGGGGTGTTGCGGGTCGGCGCCCACCACGTGACGACCTGGGACTGCGCCCGGGTCAGCGCGACGTAGAGGTCGCGCAGCTCCTCGCCGGCCTCCTCACCCAGGTGGGCACGCTCGTGGTCGGCCCAGCCGGCGCCGCCGCCCGACACGTCGACCGTCCGCGTGCCGTGGTCGTCGTGGTAGCGCGCGACCTCGACAGGGCGGACATAGCGCATGGAGACGAAGGGCAGGTGGACGACGGGATACTCCAACCCCTTGCTCTGGTGGACGGTGGTGATCTGGACCGCGGCCGCGTCGCTGTCGAGGCGGCGGACCCGCTCGGAGGCGGCGTTGGCGCGCTCCGACCGCAGCCACTCCAGCAGACCGGTGAGCCCCAGGGACTCGCGGCGCGACGTCTCGTGGAGGGTCTGGGCGAGGTGGCGCAGGTCGGTCAGGAGTCGCTCACCACCGACGGTGCCGAGCACCCGCGCGGTCAGGCCACGCTCCTCGGTTGCCTCGAAGAGCGCCGCGACCCCGCGGCCCCGCAGGAGCAGGGCCCAGCCACGCAGCCGGTCTGCGAGCTCGTCGGTCAGCTCGTCGCGGCCCGCATCGAGCTCGCTGAGGGTGCGCCCGAGGAACGCCGTGAGCGCGGCCGCCCGGACCCGACCGGGCCGGTGGGGCTGCTCGAGCGCCTCGAGCAGCGCCAGCCAGTCGTCGCCGGCCGGCGACGTGAGCAGCTTGGTGCCACCACCCACCACGGCCGGGATGCCGCGGCCCGCGAGCTCGGCGCGGACCAGCTCGGCGTGCGACCACTCGCCCACCAGGACGGCGACGTGGCGGGCCTGGATCGGCTGGCCGTCCCAGGTGGCGTCGGACGCAAGCAGCGTGGCGATGTCACCGGCACAGTCGGCCGCGATGTGGCGCCGCGCGTCGCCGGCGCGGATCAACCCGCGGGCGAGCGGGAAGCCCGTGCGCTCCACACGACGTACCCGGAACGACGCCGGCGACGGGGCGCCCACGAGCCGGGTGCCCGGATGATCGGTGGTCACCTCGCGTACGACGATACCCGGGTCGCCGAGAGCGGCGCCGCGGAGCACGACCTGCAGGCGGTCGACGAGGTCGGCGTCGCTGCGGCGGTTGACGCCGAGCGTGGCCCGCGTGGTGGCGGTGGACGCCGCGGCGAGATAGGTGACGACGTCGCCGCCGCGGAACGCGTAGATCGCCTGCTTCGGGTCGCCGATCAGCACCATCGTCGCGTGGCCGGAGAACGCGCGGTGGAGGACCTCCCACTGCTTGGGGTCGGTGTCCTGGAACTCGTCGACCAGCACGATCTTCCAGCGTTGTCGCATCCGCTGACGCGCCGGCGCGTCGTCGTCGGTCAGAGCGCCGGCGAGCCGGCCGAGGAGATCGTCGTAGGAGAGGATCCCGAGGCGCCGCTTGCGCCGGTCGACCTCCTCGCGCACCTCGAGCGCGAACGCGACCCGCTCGCCGGCCGACGACTCGGGGTCGCGGGCGGGCGCCAGCTCCGCATGGGCGTCTCCCACGACGGTGCGGGCCAGGCCGAGGGCCACCGCCCGGCCGAACGGCGGGTCGGAGGTCAGCGCGCCGAACCGGCGCAGATACACGTCGTCGACCACCTCGGCGACCAGCTCGTCGAGCGACTCGACGAGCGTGGCGCCGGTGTCGGTGTCACCGGCGACACCGAGCGAGCGCAGCACGGTCTGGCAGAACTGGTGGGTCGTGGCGATGGTGGCGGCGTCGAACGACGCCAGGGCGTCGCGCAGGCGCCCGTGACGCAGGCGAACGGTGTCCTCGTCGGCGTCGAGCAGCGCGCCGACCACCGGGTGGCTCCGGTCGGCGGTGGGCGGGTCGGCCAGCGCCCGCTCGGCGGAAACCAGCTGGTCGCGCACGCGCTCGCGCAGCTCCTGGCTGGCCGCCCGCCCGAACGTGATCACCAGCAGCTGGTCGAGCGGCACACCGGCCTCGGCGACGTAGCGGGCGACGAGCGCGGCCACGGTGAACGTCTTGCCGGTGCCGGCGCTGGCCTCGAGCAGGGTCGTGCCGACGGGCAGCGGCCCGGCCAGGTCGAAAGGCTCCATGTCGGGGGTCACCAGCTGCCCTGCTCGGCCTCGATCAGCGGGCTCCAGACCCGCAGGGAGAGCGCGCCGAACCGGCCGGTCTCGCCCGGGAACTCCTCACCCGGCGACGGCGTCTCGCGGAGCTCGGGCGGCTCGTCGAGGCGGCCCCAGATCTTCACCACGGCCGCATCGGACTGCTCGCCGGGGAACGAGCCGTCCTTCCAGTCGTAGCCGGCCTTGAGCAGGGCGTCGGGCACGTCGGCATGGGTACGTCGAGCGCGGGCGTAGCCGAGTGAGGCCTTCAGCGGCAGCGGCAACGGGGCTCGGAGGCCGCGGTCGCGGAGGGCGACGAGGTCGAGCAGGAGCTCGAGCGCGGTGTGGTCGATCGGCCCGAGCCGCGAGGAGGCGAACGCCTCGCGCGAGCGGCCGTGGGGCCGGCCGAGGGTGACGGCGGTCCAGTTGCGGTCGCCGTCCGAGGCGCTGAGGGCGAGCAGCCGGACCCAGGTCGCGAGACGGTGCTTGGCGCCGAGCCGCGAGTAGGTCACCGGCACGAGCCGGTCGCCGTACACCTCCGGAACCGTGCCGACCAGACGCCGGCCGCCACCGAGGTCGACGGCGACGTCGACGGCTCGTGGCGGCGAGATCCTCAGCCCGGCGGCGGCGTCGCGCAGCGGGCCGGCCCGCTCCAGGAGCCGGCCCAGCATGCGCCACCCGAGCCGGCCGGGCGGGAGCTCGCCGCGCCGCCACTCGCGCTGCTTGACCACGTCGGGGTCGAGCCCGGCGAGGAGGTCGGTGAGCACGCGGTCCCCGACCGCCCACTGCGCGAGGTTGTCGATCTCGACCGGCAGGGCGTCGTCGGGCTGGTCGTCGTCGGTGGGCAGAGCGAGGTCGACGCCGGAGCGGCCCAGGAACCCCTTGACCGGATCGGTCCAGAAGCGCACCAGGTCATCGAGCGAGACGTCCGTCGGTGCGATCGGACCGAGCGGCCGGTCGAGGAGCGGCACCGGCGCCGCGCGCGGCCCGGCGGCGGCCTTTGCTCCGGCAGCCGCGGCGGTGTCGAACGAGAACGTCTCACCGTCGACCAGCGCCCCGGGCGTGACGTTGCGGGCGTCGAACGGCTGAAGCGGGTGGCGCACGGTCACCGCGTCACAGACCGAGCCGCCGCCGTCCGCGGCGGCCGTGAGGTCGAGGGCGTCGAGCACCTCCTTGAGGGGTACGGCGGGGGGTCGCGGCCGGCCGGAGAACTCGTTGGCGCCGGTGTAGGTGATCACCAGGGTCTGGGTCGCCGCCAGGATCGCGTCGAGGAGCAGCTGCCGGTCCTCGCTCCGGGCGTCGCGCTCGCCGGTCATCGGGGCGCGCGCCAGGACGTCGTCGCCGTCGACCGACCCCTGACGCGGGAAGACCCCGTCGTCGAGGCCGAGCAGGCACACGACGCGATGGGGCACCGACCGCATCGGCACCATCGTGCACACGGTGAGCGTGCCGGTGCGGAAGTTGGCGCGCGTCGGCCGGCCGGCGAGCCGGTCGGCGAGCAGCGCGCGGACGTCGGGCAGCCGGAGGTCGAGCGAGCCGAGCCCGGCCGCGGCCCGGCGGACCCGGCCCAGCTCGCGCTGCACCTGTCCGGGCTGCCAGCCGTCGACCGCGGCCACGGCGGTCAGCGAGGCCACGCCGTCGTCGAGGGCCTCCAGCCAGTGGTCGAGGGGGTGGGTGCCGGTCAGCCGGTCGGTCGCGCGCCGCAGCCGGTCGACGTACTCGGCGAGGCGGCCGACCAGGTCGACCTGGGCGCTGCCGACGTCGTCGAGGGGCAGGGCCCGGTCGAGCCAGGCCGAGGAGTCGTCGGACAGCGCGACGCCGGTCAGCAGCCGGTCCAGACCGAACTGCCAGGTGTTCGCGACGTACGACGAGAGGCCGAAGTCGGCGCGGTGCTCGGCGTCGAAGGCCCAGCGCACCCCGGCCTCCCGGGCCCAGGTGTCGAGCTGCTCGAGGTCGTCGTCGCTGAACCCGAACCGCCGCCGGACCGGTTCGGCCCGGGCCAGGTCGAGCACCTGGGTCGCGGGCGCGCGACCGCCCGCGAGGTCGAGCAGCTCCCGGCCGACCGCGAGCAGCGGGTTGGTCTGCACCGGCGACCGGTCGGCGAGCCGCACCCGGAGGCGATGGGCCGGGTGACCGTCCTCGCCGACGACGTCGCCGAGCCCAAAGCCGGCCTCGATGAGGGGTGCGTAGGTGTCGATGTCGGGACACATCACCAGCACGTCGCGCGGCTCGAGCGTCGGGTCGTCGCTGAGGAGGCCGAGGAGCACCTCGCGCAGCACGTCGACCTGGCGGGCCACACCGTGACAGGCGTGCACCTGGACGGACCGGTCGTCGACTCCCAGCGTGCGGCCGGCGGGCCGCGGCTCGTCGGCGGCGAGATCGGCCTGCAGCCAGCCCAGCAGTGTCTCGGGCGGGGCCGGCGAGGGCTCCTCGACGTCGACGGCCGGCTCGGCCACGGCCAGGGCCCGCTGCAGCTCGCGGGAGTCGCGGCCCAGGCTGGCCAGCAGCGGATGCCGCACGGACTGATGGCTGTCGTCGGTGGCCCGCTCGACCGCGCCCCCACGGCCGGACAGCGCGGACCACAGGGCCGGCGACGGGTGCGGCAGCCACAGGTGGACGTCGCGCTCGGCGGCCACGGCGGCCAGCAGGTCGATCTCGGTCACCGACAGCCGGGTGTGGCCGAACAGCGACAGCCGCGTCGGCAGGACGAAGGCCTCGGGATCCTCGCGGAGGAGGTCGACGGTGTGGTCGTGTCGTGCGGTCGGGGACGGCGCGTCGACCCGGGAGACCAGCCGCCGCCACAGCTCGGGCTGCCAGGCGAGGTCACCGGCCAGGATCGCCCCGGCCCCGTCGGTGTCGCGCCCGGCCGACCAGTCGGCGACCAGCGACGGGCGCTGCCCGGCGTACGACGCGAACAGGCCGGCGAGCCGGCGCGCCACGGAGAAGCGCCGACCCAGCCGGAGGTCGCTCTCCGCGCCGGTCAGGCCGTGGCCCAGGTGGCGGGCCAGGGTCGCGGCCCAGGGCTCGTCGAGGCAGTCGTCGAGCACACCGAGCAGCGGCCAGGCGAGCGCCTCGGGGGCCCACGGGTCCTCGGCGGGGGAGCCGCCCCCGGTCGCGCGCAGCTCGGCGACCAGCGAGCCCGGCGACCGGAACTCGACCGCGGCGCAGACGCCGTCACCCGACGGACCGGCCCCCAGCACGTGCGCCAGCCGCTGGCTGAGCCACCGCTCCATGCCGCGCGCCGGGACGACCACGAGCTCGCTCGAGAACGGGTCGGGCAGGGGGGTGGAGAGGAGCCGGCCCAGCCCGTCGGCCAGCGCGTCGGCGCGGACCGCTCGGTGCAGGTGGAGGCTCACGCGACGACCCTAGGCCGCCCCACCGACGCGGGAAGGGCCCGGACACACCACGACCCCCGCATCACGGGTGCGGGGGTCGTGGTGTGGAAAGGCGGCTAGTACCAGCGTCGGCGGGTGCCACCGACCGGAACGAAGTTCAGGACCAGGCCGACGACGATCAGGATCAAGCCGATGATCCAGAGGATCGAGATCGACGCGATCAGACCGATGATCAGCAGGATCAGTCCAAGGATGACCATGCGGGACTACACCTCCCTGTCAGGTAGATACCTCTGGACCCTTTCGCGGGCGCGGGACGGCCGATACACCCTTACAGGTGAGCACGGGGGGTACCCCCCACCCCTTACAGTTCGGGCCGTGGCCATCCGACTCGCGATCGTCAACGACTACGAGGTCGTCGTGCACGGTCTCGCCTCGATGCTGCGCACCTACAGCGAACGCGTCGAGGTGGTCGAGGTCGACGTCAACGCCCATCCGTTGTCGTCGGTCGACATCGCGCTGTTCGACACCTTCGCCCAGAGCTTCCGCGACCGGGAGCGGATCGCCCGCCTCGTGCGCGACCCTGAGATCGGCAAGGTGGTGGTCTACACCTGGAGTGCCGACGACCCGGCGGTCGGTGCGACGCGCGTGCCCGGCATCTCGGCGTACGTCAGCAAGCGACTGCCGGCGGCCGAACTGGTCTCCACCTTGGAGCGCATCCACGCCGGCGACACCGTCCGGTTGCGCGACTCCGGGCACGGGCCTCTGGTGGGCGGCGACTGGCCGGGGCGCGAGGAGGGGCTGACGGCCCGCGAGTCCGAGGTGCTCTCGCTGATCACCCAGGGATACTCCAACAACGACATCGTCGAGACCACGATGCTCTCGATCAACTCCATCAAGTCCTACATCCGCTCGGCCTACCGCAAGATCGGCGTCACCTCGCGGTCGCGGGCGATCCTGTGGGGCATCGACCACGGCTTCCAGCCCGACCGGGTCCAGCTCACCGGCACCCAGCTCTGACCTTCTGGGCTCGGGTCCGTCCGCCCCACGCCTCGAGGAGGCGACATGACCACCCCCTCGCTTCCCTCCCCCGACGACGACCGCGACGAGTCCGACCTCGAACGGCTCGACCGCAACTGGGACGAGCTGCTCCAGGAGATGCGGATCACCCAGACCGGGCTCCAGCTGCTCTCGGGCTTCCTGCTGACGCTCCCGTTCACCCAGGTCTTCTCGGAGCTGGACGAGGCCCAGAAGTGGCTCTACCTGGGGCTGGTGGTCGTGGCCGGCGTGGCCCTCGGGGTGAACATGTCGCCGATCATGCTCCACCGCCGGGTGTTTCGCGAGAACGTCAAGGACCGCGTGGTCGCCCTCGGCCACGTGATGATCCAGGTCGTGATGCTCGCCATCGCGCTGCTGATCGTCGGGATGGCCGTCCTGATCTTCTCGGTGGTCGTCTCCTGGACCGCCGGAGTGGTCGCCGGCGCGGCGCTGGCGGTCGCGCTCGCGGTCCTGCTCGTCCTCGTCCCGAGCCGTCTGCAGCCCCGCTGACCGGTCAGCCGTCCCCCGACGGCGCTCCCGCGCCGGCGCCACCCCGAGGTGGCAGGAGGACGCGCGCGCACAGCAGCAGCCACAGCGTGGCGTAGACGAAGGCCGTGAGGACGTCGCTGACGTGGTGGGCGCCGACGTACAGCCGCGAGATCATCGTGTACGCCGGCACCACGACCAGGAGGACCAGCAACGGCTTCGCGAGGCGCGTGTAGGCCCACAGCAGCGCCGCGGCCACGCCACCGATCGCCGTCGCCGTACCGGTGTGACCCGACGGGAAGCTCGCGTCCGGCGCGAGACCCGCCTGCAGGATGTGCACCGGCGGTCGCCGGCGGGGGTCAAGTTCTGTGCCGGCGAGGTAGAACAGACCGAGCCCGGCGTCCAGCACGCCGACGAACACCAGCGGCCACCAGGTGCGCTTCCACACCGCGAACGCGACGCCGAGCACGGCCAGCACCACCAGTCCGGTGAGCGTCTGCCCCAACAGCGTCCCGCCGTCCGCGACCTGGGTGAGGCCGCTGCTGCGCTGGTCGACGAGCCAGCGGTTCACATCGTTCTCTCCCCGGAGCGCCCCCTTGAGGGGATGGGTCATGAGCCAGCCGAGGGCGACGACGGCGGCACACAGCACCAAGAACCCGACCAGGAGCACGACGACGCTCCGGCCGAGCGGACGGCCGCTGGGCGGGGCGAACCTGCTGGAGGCGGGCATGGGCCGGATTGTCGCGCAGCGCGGTCCGGAGGCGTCATCACCGCAAGGGGTGACCTCGGCTCGGACACGGCGACCCCAAGTAGCCCCCTGGCCCTTTCGCCCGACGCGCGGTCACGCCTACACTCCGGTGAGAGCTGTGCGTATTACGGAATGAGTCGCATCATGCGCAACAAGACGAAGGCCACGGACACCATGGTCCGGCTGCTGGAGAACGCCCGCTACGAGGTGCTCCCCACGGCCACGATCGAGGACAAGCTGCTCGAGCACGTCCCCGTCGACCGCACCATCACCGTGACGGCCTCGCCGAGCAAGGGCCTCGAGCCGACGCTCGACCTCACCGAGCGACTGATCGGGCACGGGTACGTCGCGATCCCGCACCTGGCCGCCCGGATGGTGCGTGACAAGGGCGAGCTGAGCGAGATCTGCGACCGGCTGACCGGCAAGGGCGTCTCCCGGGTCTTCGTCCCCGGAGGGGACGCCGACCCTCCCGGCGACTACCCCGACGCGCTGAGCATGCTCGAGGACCTCAAGGCCCTCGGCAGCCCGTTCGCGCAGGTCGGGATCACCGGCTACCCGGAGTCGCACCCCACCATCGCCGACGACCTGACGATCCAGTCGATGTGGGACAAGCGGCGCTTCGCGACCCATGTGGTGTCCAACCTGACCTTCGACCCGTCGGTGCTCGCCAACTGGGTACGTCGCATGCGCGCGCGCGGCATCACCATGCCGCTGCTGCTCGGCCTGCCGGGCCCGGTCGACCGCGCCAAGCTGCTGTCGATGGCCGGCAAGATCGGCGTCGGTGAGTCCACGCGGTTCCTGGTCAAGCACAAGGGCACCTTCGCCCGACTGGCCGCCCCCGGCGGCTTCACCGGCGAGAAGTTCCTGCAGAAGTGCGCCGCCGAGCTCGCCGCCCCGGAGTTCGGTGTCGAGGGCGTGCACGTCTTCACCTTCAACCAGGTCGCCGAGACCGAGAAGTGGCGCACCGAGCTCCTCGAGCAGCTCACCATCGGCCGCTGAGCCCACCCGGCGGGAGTCGTCAGAGAGCCCGCGGAGGTGGCAGCACGTCGTAGGTGCGGCCCGACGGTGAGGTCCACCGGTAGCTGCCGTCGAGACGACGGCGGTATCGCCAGCCGCCATGGGTCTTGGCGCGGTGGTGGTGACGGCAGAGCGGGGCCAGCCGCTCTGCACTGGTCTGGCCGGGCGGCCCACCCAGCTCGAGAGGGAGGTAGGCCTCGATGTGGTCGAGGTCGCAGGCGCGGGAGGGTCGCCGGCAGCCGGGGAAGACGCACACAGGGTCGCGGAGCCTGACCTGGTCGGCCATCCACGCAGGCGGGTCGTGCTGGTCGACCGCGTCGGAGCAGGTGTCGTGCAGCACGGGCTGGAGGACGACCGTGGAGTCGGCGAGCCACGCCTTGACCAGGTCGGTGGTCACGACGCCGAGCCGCTCGGAGACGACGGCGCCGCCGTACATGTCGATGTCGAGGAGGCTGGTGTCGCTCAGGTGCAGCCACAAGCTGGTGGGTGTCCTGGTGCGCGGCCCGGGGTCGGTGCCGCGGGTGAGCAGGTCGAGAGCGCGTGGCGGGTCGGCGAGCACACCGACGGCGCGGGCGCGCCGGATCTCGAGCGGGTCCTCGTCGCCCAGCTCGACCAGGGTCTCGGCCACCCGCCCGACGGCCTCGGTGAAGGCGTCGGCGTCGGCGGTGTCCAACCGCATGTGGATGTCGGTGGTGGCCGGAGTGGTGCCCGGCCAGGACTCGACCTTCCGGGCGGCCAACGCCTGTTGCTCGTCGTCGACCGCACGGTCAGGGTCGTGGTAGAGCCTGACCTCGTTGACCAGGACGGCGATCCGCCGTCTGCTCAGGTATCCCGACCGCCCACCCGCGGCGGCCCAGGCGGCCACCTTCCGGTCGGCGTCGAGTGCGACGGCGGTGGGCAGGTCCTGCGACAGCTGGGCGGCCTGGCGTGCCACCGAGACGGGGACGGTGAGCTGGAGGACCATCGTCCACACGCGGGGCAGCCGGTACTTCAGGTCGAGTCCGTCGCCCATCAGCTCCGTGGCGGCGGCGGTGGTCCAGCCGAGCTCGGCGGCGAGCGCCAGTGGCGCGAACTCCGCGATCAGCGGGGCGCCGGGGCCACCCAGCATCGAGGCACCCTCCTCGAAGATCGCGGGCTCGCCCCAGCAGGCGGCCTCATCGCGCGAGGCGACCTGGTGCAGCTCGGCCCACTCGACCGCCGCGACCAGCAACGCGACGTCGGCACGCTGACGAGCCACCAGAGCCTCGGCCGCCCGGTCGAGCACCGCGGCGGCGGCGCCGGTCTCGATCTCGGAGGTCGTGGTGGTCATGGGACCAACTCAAGCACCGGCCACCGACACTCCAGGTCCCGGAAACCCCTTGTCCACAAGGGATCCCGAAACTATCTCCGAGAATCTTCCGGGCGCTCAGGCGGTGTCGAGCCTGTCACCCCTCAGGCCCGTCGTGACCTCTCGGCGATCTCCACGATGTTGGTCAACAGCATCGCCCGCGTCATCGGGCCGACGCCGCCGGTGGCGCCCGAGACCTTGCCGGCCACCGTGACGACCTCGGGGTGGACGTCGCCGAGGATGCCCTCGATCGTGCGGGTGATGCCCACCGACAGCACGGTGGCGCCGGGGCTCACCCAGTCAGGCCGGACCAGGTGGGCGACACCGGCAGCGGCGACCACGACGTCGGAGGCACGGGCGTGCTCGGCGACGTCGACGGTGGCCTCGTGGCACAGCGTGACGGTCGCGTGCTCGGTCGGGCGGGTCAGCATCAGGCCGAGCGGCCGGCCGACGGTGAGACCGCAGCCGATCACGCAGAAGCGGGCCCCGGTGATCGGTACGTCATGACGGCGCAGCAGCTCGATGATGCCACGCGGCGTACAGGGCAGCGGGCCGTCCATGCCCAGCACGAGCCTGCCGAGGTTCGTCGGGTGGAGGCCGTCGGCGTCCTTGCCGGGGTCGATCAGCGCGAGCACACGGTGCATGTCGACGTGCGGCGGCAGGGGCAGCTGCACGATGAACCCGGTGCAGCCGGGGTCGTCGTTGAGCGCGGCGACCGCGGCCTCCACCTCGGCCTGGGTCGCGGAGGCGGGCAGCTCGACCCGGATCGACTCGATCCCGACCTCGGCGCAGTCGCGGTGCTTGCCGGCGACGTACTTCCGGCTCCCGGGGTCGTCGCCCACGATGATCGTGCCGAGGCCGGGGTGTACACCGCGCGCGTTCAGCAGGCGCACCCGTTCGGCGAGCTCCGCCTTGATCTCGGCGGCGACCCGGGTGCCGTCGATCTTCGTCGCGACCGCCACGTGCATGCTCCTCTCAGCTGGGGACCGTGCTCGGCTCGAGCCGGACGACGACGGACTTCGAGGTCGGCGTGTTGCTGCCCTCGGCGGCCGAGTCGAGCGGGACGAGCGGGTTGGTCTCCGGGAAGTACGCCGCGGCGGTGCCCCGGGGTGTGTCGTAGGCGACGACCCGGAACCCGCGCACTCGCCGGTCGCGGTCGTCGTCCCACACGGCGACGACGTCGACGAGTTCGCCGGGCGAGAGGCCGAGCGCCTCGAGGTCGCCACGCCCCACCATCACGACCCGGCGACCGCCCTCGATGCCGCGGTAGCGGTCGCTGAGCCCGTAGACGGTGGTGTTGAACTGGTCGTGGCTGCGCAGGGTCTGCAGCAGCAGGTGACCCGGCGGCACCTCGATGATCTCCAGCGACGAGGCGGTGAAATGCGCCCTGCCGGACGGCGTGGCGAAGGTGCGGCTGTCGCGCGGGGGATGCGGCAGCACGAAGCCGCCGGGCTGGGTGGCGCGCCGCTCGAAGTCGTCGAAGCCGGGTACGACGCGCTCGATGCCCGCGCGGATCAGCCCGTAGTCCTCGCCCATCGCGGTCCAGTCGACGGCGCCGTCGCCGAGCGTCGCGGCCGCGAGCCCGGTCACGATCGCGACCTCCGACCGGAGGTGCTCGCTGGCCGGGTCGAGCCTGCCGCGCGAGGCGTGCACCACCGACATCGAGTCCTCGACGGTGATGAACTGCGGCCCCGACGCCCGGTCGTCGCGCTCGGTGCGGCCCAGCGTCGGCAGGATCAGCGCGGTCCTGCCGGTGATCAGGTGCGAGCGATTGAGCTTGGTCGAGACCTGGACCGTGAGATCGGTGCGCGCCAGCGCCTCGGCGGTCAGTCCCGTGTCCGGCGCGGCGTGCACGAAGTTGCCGCCCAGGGCGATGAACACCGAGGCCCTGCCGGCCAGCATCGCGTGGATCGACTCGACGGTGTCGTAGCCGGGGTGCCGCGGCGGATGCACGTCGTACGTCGCGGCGAGGGCGTCGAGGAACGCCGGCCGGGGCCTCTCCCAGATGCCCATGGTCCGGTCGCCCTGGACGTTGGAGTGGCCTCGCACCGGGCACAGGCCGGCGCCCGGCTTGCCGATGTCGCCACGCGCGAGAGCGACGTTGACGACCTCCTTGATCGTGGCGACGGCGTTGCGGTGCTGGGTCAGCCCCATCGCCCAGCAGTAGACGGTGGCCTTCGAGTCGGCGATCAGCCGGGCGGCCTCGGTGATCTGCTCGCGGCTCAGGCCGGTGGCGGCGCCGACCTGCTCCCAGTCGAGTGCGGACACGTGGTCGCGCCACTCCTCGAACCCGGTGGTGTACGCCGAGACGAACGCGTGGTCGATCGCGTCCCACTCCACCAGCAGCGCGCCGATCGCCTGGAACAGCGCCAGGTCGCCGTTGAGCCGGATCGGCAGGTGCAGGTCGGTCAGGCCGGTGCCGTGGCCGATCACCCCGCGCGGCTTCTGCGGGTTGCGGAAGTTGACCAGCCCGGCCTCACGCAGCGGGTTGACCGCGATGATCTTCGCGCCGCGCTTCTTGGCGATCTCGAGCGCGGACAGCATCCGAGGGTGGTTGGTGCCTGGGTTCTGCCCGGCGATCACGATCAGGTCGGCGGCGTACAGGTCCTGCAGGTGGACGCTCCCCTTGCCGATGCCGATGGTCTCGCTCAGGGCGCTGCCGCTGGACTCGTGGCACATGTTCGAGCAGTCGGGCAGGTTGTTGGTCCCGAACGCGCGGACGAAGAGCTGGTAGGCGAACGCCGCCTCGTTGGATGCGCGCCCGGAGGTGTAGAAGATCGCCTCGTCGGGGGAGCCCAGGGCCCGGAGGTGCTCGGCGACGATGCGCTCCGCCTCGGCCCAGTCGATGGGCTCGTAGTGGTCGGAGCCGGGACGCCGGACCATCGGGTGCGTGAGCCGACCCTGCTTGCCCAGCCAGTGGTCGGTCTGCCGGAGCAGGTCGTCGATGCTGTGCCGGGCGAAGAACTCCGGCGTGACCCGCTGCTTGGTCGCCTCCTCGGCGACGGCCTTCGCGCCGTTCTCGCAGAACTCCGCCAGGTGGCGGTGCTCCGGGTCGGGGTCGGGCCACGCGCAGCTCATGCAGTCGAAGCCGCCGACCTGGTTGAGCCGGCGCAGCGAGCGCACGCTGCGCACCGGGCCCATCTCCTCGACGCCGCGTCGCAGGGCGACCCCCACCGCGGTGACGCCGGCGGCGTGGTCCGGCGGCTCGGCCACCTTCAGGCGCGACTCGTCCGCACGCCCCAGGAGCGTCTCGTCCATCCCGTCCGACAACGCAGCCTCAGCACTCGATGACGTTCACGGCGAGACCGCCCCGGGCGGTCTCCTTGTACTTGGTCTTCATGTCGCGGCCGGTGTCGCGCATGGTCTTGATGGCCTTGTCGAGGCTCACCTTGTGGCTGCCGTCGCCGTTGATCGCGAGCCGGGCGGCGTTGATCGCCTTCACCGACGCGATCGCGTTGCGCTCGATGCACGGGATCTGGACCAGGCCGCCGACCGGGTCGCAGGTCAGCCCGAGGTTGTGCTCGATCCCGACCTCGGCGGCGTTCTCGACCTGGGCGGGGTTGGCGCCCAGCACCTCGGCCAGGCCGCCGGCGGCCATCGAGCAGGCCGAGCCGACCTCCCCTTGGCAGCCGACCTCGGCACCCGAGATCGAGGCGTTGGTCTTGAACAGGATGCCGACGGCAGCCGCGGTGAGGAGGTAGCGGACGATGCCGTCGTCGTCGGCGCCTCGCACGAAGCGCACGTAGTAGTGGAGCACGGCCGGGATGATGCCGGCGGCCCCGTTGGTCGGGGCCGTGACGATGCGCCCGCCCGAGGCGTTCTCCTCGTTGACGGACAGCGCGTACAGGTTGACCCAGTCCATGACGTGCAGCGGGTCGCTGTCGCCCCGCGCCGACAGGTCGCGGAACAGCGCCGGCGCCCGACGGGGGACGCGCAGGCCACCGGGCAGCACGCCGTCGCGCTGGAAGCCGCTCTGGACGCACGCGGCCATCACCGACCACAGATGGAGCATCCCCTCGCGGATCTCGGTCTCGGTGCGCCACGCCTGCTCGTTGGCCAGCATCACGTCGCTGATCGACAGCTTCTCGCGCGCGCAGATCGCGAGCAGCTCGGCGCCGGTCGTGAAGGGGTGGCGCAGCGGGGTCTCGTCGACGACGACCCTGTCGGCCCCGGTCGCCTCCTCGTCGACGACGAAGCCTCCGCCGACCGAGTAGTAGGTGCGGAAGCTGATCTCGGCACCGTCGGCGTCGTACGCCGCGAACGTCATCCCGTTCGGGTGGGCCGGCAGGCTGCGCCGCCGGTGCATCACCAGGTCCTCGTCGACGTCGAACTCCACCTGGGTGGTCCCGGCCAGCCGCAGGGTGCCCGCCGAGCGGATCGCGTCGAGGCGGCCCTCGGCGAGGTCGGTGTCGACGGTCGCGGGATCCTCGCCCTCGAGGCCGAGCACCACCGCCTTCGGCGATCCGTGGCCGTGGCCGGTGGCACCGAGGGAGCCGAACAGCTCGGCCCGGACCCGGCGTACGTCGCCGACCCGACCGGACTCGACCAGCCCGTCGGCGAACCGCTTGGCCGCGCGCATCGGCCCGACGGTGTGGGAGGACGACGGTCCGATGCCGACCGAGTACAGGTCGAAGGCGGACAGCGCCATTCAGACCCGCCCACCTTTCGTGCTGTTGTTGCATCATTCGCAATTCATTGCGTGTATAGCAACGATCCTACTAGTGGCAGCCCACGTCAAGGGCGTACGTTGCGCCCGTGGGCAGGCGTGCGGACCGGCGTCCGGGTGGGGAGCCCCGGGTCGTGGTCGTCGACCACCACGACTCCTACACCCAGAACCTGGTCCACCTGGTCGCGAGCGTCACGGGAACACTGCCCGAGGTGGTCCAGCACGATGCGACCACGGCCGACCACGTGCTCTCCTTCGACCACGTGGTGCTCTCCCCCGGGCCGGGGCATCCGGCCGACCGGGCCGACTTCTCGGTCGGCCGGGAGGTCCTGCTCGCGGGCAGCGTCCCCGTGCTCGGCGTGTGCCTGGGCATGCAGGGCCTGGTCACGGTGTACGGCGGCCTGGTCGAGCGGGTCGAGCCGGCCCACGGCGAGGTGGCCGCGATCGCCCACGACGGCACCGGGATCTTCGCCGGCATCCCCACCCCGTACGCCGCGGTGCGCTACCACTCGCTCGCGGCGACCCGCGTGCCCGACGACCTCGTGGTGACCGCGACCTCCGTGGACGGCGACACCGAGGTGGTGATGGGGGTGCGGCACCGCACGCTCCCTCTGCACGGCGTGCAGTTCCATCCCGAGTCGGTGCTCAGCGAGCACGGCGCGCGGCTGGTCGCGAACTTCCTGGGGATGGCGCGGTGAGCGACCCGGTCGATCGGTTCACGCAGATCGCGCGGGCCCACGACCGCTGCTTCTGGCTCGACGGCGGCGGTGCCCGCCCCTGGTCGGGGCACCGGTCGCTCCTGGGGTGGCTGGACGACGACGACGTGTCGCTGACCTACGACGCCGCCCGTCGTGAGGTCACGCGGCACACCGGGGACGCCTCGCAGGTGGTGGGCGACGACGTCTTCACGGTGCTCGAGGAGCACCTCGCGAAGGACCCGGCCGACGTGCACTGGGTCGGCTACCTCGGGTACGCCTGCCGCCCCGACCTGCCTGCGCTCGTGCGACCCGGTGCGCCCCTGCCCGACGCCGTGTGGATGCGCACCCGCCACGTGGAGGTGTTCCACCACCCGGAGGCCACCGGCGAGCCCCCGGCGACGCCGGGCGAGGCGTCGGCGGCCGTGCCGGTCCCCGCCGAGTACGCCGCGGCGTTCGCCGAGGTGCAGGAGCAGCTGCGGGCGGGCAACAGCTACGAGGTCAACCTGACTCACCGGCTCACCGTCGACAGCGACCTCGACCCGGTGCGTGCCTATCTACGGCTGCGTGCGCTCAACCCAGCTCCGTACGCGGGGTTCCTGCGGCACCGCGGCACCCACCTGCTCAGCTCCTCCCCCGAGCGATACGCCACCATCGATCGGCACCGGATGCTGGAGACCAAGCCGATCAAGGGCACCACGCCGCGCGGCGCGACGGCGGCCGAGGACGAGCGACTGCGACTGCGGCTCGCGACCGACCCGAAGTTCCGGGCCGAGAACCTGATGATCGTCGACCTGCTCCGCAACGACATCGGCTCGGTCGCCCGGCCCGGCACGGTCGAGGTGCCGGTGCTGATGGACGTCGAGTCCTACGCGTCGGTGCACCAGCTGGTCTCGACGGTGCGGGGCCGGCTGCGCGACGACGTGACGACGATCGGGGCGCTGCGCGCGCTCTTCCCGGCGGGGTCGATGACCGGCGCCCCGAAGCTGCGCACGATGGAGGTGATCCGCGACGTCGAGGCGACCGCGCGCGGCGTCTACTCCGGCGCCTTCGGCTGGATCGCCGGTGACGGGCAGGCCGACCTCGGCGTCGTGATCCGCACCCTGACCACCGCCGCCGACGGCACCTGGGAGATCGGCACCGGCGGCGGCATCACCGTCCGCTCCGACCTGGCCGAGGAGTACGCCGAGTCCCGCTGGAAGGCCGAGCGCCTCCTCCGCGTCTTCGACCTGCCCGTGGGGCGATAGTCCCCGACGAATTGGCTGGGTTTCTGCTTCGAACCCAGCCATCTCGTCGGGGACTATCCGGAAATGACCGAGGAGAGGAGGTCGGCCATCGCGGCTTCGAGGCGACCGGTTCCGGTGGGGACGACGGTCAGCGGCAGGCGGAGGCGCTCGGCGACCTGCTGGGCAAGGGTGCGGAGCTCGGCGTCGGGCTCCTGGGCGAGCCAGACGACCCGCGTGTAGTGCCGGAAGTAGTCGTCGTGGAGCTCGGGGTAGCGGTCGAGGCCGAGCTCCCTGACCACGGTGCGCTCGAAGGACCTGACCAGGAAGTCGGTGAGCAGGTAGGTGCCGGGCTCGGCCTCGAGCCGGGCCGCCAGCCTCGCCTCCCCGTCGTACAGGTCGTAGCAGTGCAAGCCGGGCAGGCGCTTGAGCCCCAGCTCGTCACAGACCGCGTCGAGTGCGCCGTAGGTGCCGCAGTCGGCGTAGCCCACCGCCACCGCGTCGTACGACGCCAGCAGCTCGACGGCCAGCCGGCGTACCTCTCCGGCGATCAGCTGCGGCTGGTTGTGCAGCAGCGGCGGCAGCGGGTGGATGTCGACGGGCCACTCGCGACGGGCGACCACGGACGCCGCCGGCTGCGCGATGGCGCCACACGCGACCAGCGCGACCCGAGGGCCTCCCTCAGCCCGGGAACGCAAGGAGGTCGACGAACCGGTCGTTGAAGTCCGATCGGTCGGAGAGCTCGACATAGGTCACCTCCTCGAGCAGGGCCAGGGCTCCGGTGCGCTCGCGGATCGACAGCAGTGCCATCTTGGCGCCCTCGCCCGCGACGTTGCCGGCGGCGATGATCCGCAGCACCGGCAGCTTCGGCACCAGCCCGATCCGCACGGCCGACGCGGCCGAGAGGTAGCTGCCGAACGAGCCGGCCAGCAGCACCTGCTGGAGGTCACCGTGCTCGAGCCCCAGCTCCTCCATCAGCAGCGTCCAGCCGGTCGAGATCGCGGCCTTCGCGAACTGCAGCTCGCGTACGTCGCGCTGGGACAGCACCACGCACTCGGCGGGGTCGGAGTCCGGGCGCTCGCGGTGGAGCACGAAGACCCGCTCCTGGCCGATCATGGTCAGCCGGTCGGCCAGACCGGGTGCGATCTCCTTGGCCACCTCGTCGGGGACGAAGCGCCCGCTGCCGTCGAGCAGGCCGACCTTGACCAGCTCGGCGACGGCGTCGACGAGGCCCGAGCCGCACAGGCCGCGCGCCGGCACGTCGCCGATCACGCTGAGCTCCACGTCGCTGCGCTCCTCGGTGGCCACGAGCTTGACCACCTCGATGGCACCGTCAGCGGCGCGCATGCCGCACCGGATCGCACCGCCCTCGAACGCCGGACCGGCGGGCGCCGCGGTCGACAGGATGCGATGGCCGTCGCTGAGCACGATCTCGCAGTTGGTGCCGACGTCGATGAACAGGCGGACGCGTTTGTCGCGGTCCATGCCGGTGGCGAGCATGCCGGCGACGATGTCGCCGCCGACGTAGGCGCCCAGAGCCGGGAACATCGTCACCCGCGCGCCAGGGTGGAGCTCGAGACCCACCTCGCTCGCGAGCACCGACGGCGGCGTCGCCGTGGTCTGGACGAACGGTGCGACGCCGAGCGGCTCCGGGCTGATGCCCAGCGCCAGCGCGGTCATCGTGGCGTTGCCGGCCAGTGCGGCCTCGTAGACCTGTTCCTGCGGTACGCCGCCCTCCCGGCAGACCTGCTCGGTGAGCGTGGCCAGGGTCTGGGCGGCGGCGTCCTGGAGCCGGCCCAGCGCCGCCGGGTCGAGCATGGTCGCGCTGATCCGCGAGATCACGTCGCCGCCGAACGGCTGCTGCTTGTTCAGCATCGAGGCCACCGCCACCGGCGTGCCGGTGACCAGGTCGAGCAGGGTCGCGACGACGGTCGTCGTGCCGAGGTCGAAGGCGATCGCATAGCGGATGCCGGTGGTGTCGCCGGGCTCGACGTCGATGAGGGCCTCGTCGACCACGACCGCGGTCACCTTGAAGTCGGCCTCCCGCAGCACCGTCGGCAGCCGGCGCAGCGCATGCAGGTCGGGCGACGGCTCGAGGTCGTCGATGGCGTCGAGCAGCCGGGTGAGGTCGGGCCGCTGGTCCTCCAGCGTCGGCTCGGACAGCTCGACGTACCGCTTCTGGACGGCGGGCCGCAGGATCACCTGCCGGCCGACGCCGACGGTCGCGGCCTTCGGCCGGGTCGTCAGCGGCGGTACGACGACGTCGTGGTCGCGGGTCGCCTGCGCCAGGCAGGCCAGGCGCCAGCCGGCGTCGAGCTCACCGGGGCTGAAGGTGCGCGCGTCGTGACGCGTCACCGGCGTGACCGGGGAGACCCGCACCTTGCACTTGTGGCAGGTGCCGTGACCGCCGCAGGTGGAGTCGATGGCGATGCCGTTCCACGACGCGGAGTCGAAGATGCTGACGCCCGGAGGCACCCGCACCTGCTTGTGCGTCGGCGGGGCCTCCTTGTCCTCGACGGTGAAGTCCAAGGAGACCCGGCCGGTGCCGTCGTGGGCGACCGGCTCGGTCCCGGACGGCGCGAGCAACCCCTCCCGACGCACTGCGTCGAGGGAGAACTCGGGCCGGTCCGGCTCCGCCGTCGGGGTCATGCCGTCGCGGCCTGCTTCGCACGGTGGGCCGAGATCCAGGACATGCCCCAGTCGTCGTGTCCGAGGAACACGTCCGCGGCCTTGACCGCGTCGACGACCTGCGGCGTACGGGCGTCCATGATCGCGCTGGTGAGCCCGGATGCCATCGCCATCGGCAGCCACACCGCGTTGAGCGTGTGCCGGGCGGGCATGCCGAAGGAGATGTTGGACGCACCGCAGGTCATGTTCACGCCGAACTGGTCGCGGATCCGTCGCATCGTCTCCATCGTCACCAGCGAGGTGGTGGTGTCGGCGCCGATCGGCATCGCGAGCGGGTCGATCACGATGTCGGCGGCGTCGAGGCCGTACTCCTGGGTCGCGACCCGGATGATCTTCTCGGCGAGGACGAGGCGCTTGTCGGCGTCCATCGGGATCTCGTCGTGGTCGTTGGGCAGCGCGATGACCGCCGCCCCGTACTTCTTGACCAGCGGGAGGACCGCCGCCATGCGCTCGTCCTCGGCGGTGATCGAGTTGACCAGAGCGCGGCCCTGGTAGACCGACAGACCGGCCTCCAGCGCCTCGACGACCGAGGAGTCGATGCAGATCGGCAGGTCGGTCAGCGACTGCACCATCTGGACGGCCTTGCGGAGCAGCTCGGGCTCGTCGGTCAGCGGCACGCCCATGTTGACGTCGAGGACGTCGGCACCGCCCTCGACCTGGGCCTTGACGTCCCGCTCGATGGCCGACAGGTCACCGGCGCGCAGCTGCTCCTGGAAGATCCGCCGGCCGGTGGGGTTGATCCGCTCGCCGATCACGCAGAAGCGGTGCCGGTGACCGATCACGACCTCGCGGGACGTCCCACGGAGACGGGTCTCCTTGGGTTCCGCCACGGACGGCGCACTCATGCGGTGACCTTCGCGCGCTTCTCGTGGAGCAGGGCCTTGGCCTTCTTCACCGTCGCGGACGCGTCGGCGGCGTAGCCGTCGGCGCCCACGGCGTCGGCGTACTCCTGGGTGACGGGTGCGCCGCCCACCATGACGACGACCGAGTCGCGCAGGCCGGCCTTCTCCAGGGCGTTCATGTTGGCCTTGAACATCGGCATCGTCGTGGTCAGGAACGCCGAGAAGCCGACGATGTCGGGGTGGTGCTCCTCGATGGCGGAGACGAACTTCTCCGGAGCCACCTGCACACCCAGGTCGATGACCTCGAAGCCGGCGCCCTCGAGCATGATGTTGACCAGGTTCTTGCCGATGTCGTGGACGTCACCCTTGACGGTGCCCATCACGAACTTGCCGACCGTCTCGACGCCGGTCTCGGCGAGCAGCGGCCGCAGCCGCTCCATCGCGCCGGCCATGGCGCGGCCGGCGATCAGCATCTCCGGCACGAAGAAGTCACCGCGCTCGAACCGCGCGCCGACCTCCTCCAGCGACGGGATGAGTGCTTCGAACAGCAGCGTCTGCGGCTCCATGCCGAGCGCGAGACCCTCCTCGGTGAGCTCGAGGACACGCGGCGCGTTGCCGACCAGCGTCTCGTCGAACAGGCCGCGGAGGATCTCCTCGGGGCTACTTGTCATGCCACGCCTTCCTTCGTCAGTTGTGTGTTGGGTCCGTGCAGCACCGCGGCGACCTCGGCCGCGCGGGTGATCAGGTTGCGGCCGAGCTCGTCGACTCGCCCGTCGAGGCGGCTGGTGGGGCCGGAGATGCCGAGCGCCGCGACGACGTCGCCGCCGCTGCCCCGCACCGGTACGGCGATCCCGGTCAGGCCCTCCTCGAGCTCGTCGACGGTGACGGCGTACCCGCGTCCGCGGGCGACGACACCATCGCGCGCCAGCGCGGCGCGTGTGGTCAGCGTCTGCGGGGTCAGCCGCACCAGCGGGCCACCGGGGAGGTCGAGGCCGCCCCAGGCGAAGAACACCTTGCCGAGCGCGGAGGTGTGCACCGGTACGTCGACCTGGGTCCAGTCGCGGGTGCCCAGCAGGTACTGGGAGTCGACCTGGGCGACCTGGACGACCTGCTCGCCGCGGATCACCGACAGGTGGACCGTCTCCTGGGTGTCGCTGCCGACCCGCTCCATGGCCGGGCGGGCCAGCTGGACCAGCTGCTCCCACGGGTCGTGGCGGGCGGCGTACAGCCAGAAGAGGCTGCCGGCGACATAGCCGCCGTTCTCGTCGCGCTCGAGCAGCTCACCGCGCTCCAGGGCGGCCAGCAGGCGCGACGTCGTGGACTTCGCCAGCCCGGTCGCCTCCTGCAGCTCGGCGAAGCCCAGCGGGCCGTCGGCCTCCACCACGATCGACACCAGCTGGACGGCGCGGTCCAGTGCCTGCGTGCCGCTGCCGGTCGGTTCGGTCACCGGGTCTCACCTCGCTCCGTCACGTCGCTCCCGATCATTTCTGGGAGGGGGTCTTTCGGGATGGTTCCATCATGTGGAACTGTAGTCCCATATCATGAGGTTAGACAGGAGGCACGATGTTCCGCAACCGGATGCCCCGTTACGAGGTGTTGTCGCAGGACGCGATGGCCACGCTCGACCAGGGCTGGCGTCGGCTGATGTCCGAGATCGGCGTGGAGTTCATGGACGACCGGGCGCTCGATCTGTTCCGGAAGGCGGGGCAGAAGGTGGAGGACCGCACGGTCTTCCTCGACCCCGACTTCGTGCTCGAGCAGGTCGCGAAGGCTCCCCACGAGTTCGACCTGCAGGCCCGCAACCCCGAGAACAGCGTGCACATCGGCGGTGACGCGATGGCGTTCGGCGCCGTCTACGGCCCGCCCTTCGTCCGGCAGGGCGACGTACGCCGCGACGGCACGATGGAGGACTTCCGGAACTTCGCCCGGCTGGCCCAGTCCTTCTCGGTGCTCGACAGCGCCGGTGGTGTGGTCAACGAGCCGAACGACACCCCGCTCGACAGTCGCCACCTCGACATGGTCTACGCGCTGCAGACGCTGACCGACAAGTTCTACATGGGCAACGTGGTCAGCGGGACCAACGCCGCCGACACCATCGCGATGACCGAGATCCTGTTCGGCTCCCGTGAGGCGATCGAGGAGACGCCGGCCATCATCTCGCTGATCAACTGCAACAGCCCGTTGCGCTGGGACGACCGGATGCTCGAGGCGCAGTTCGAGTACTCCGCGGCCAACCAGCCGGTCGTGCTGACGCCCTTCATCCTGATGGGGGCGATGTCGCCGGTCACCATCCCGGCCGCCCTGGTGCAGCAGATCACCGAGGCCTTGTCGGGCATCGCGCTCTCCCAGCTGATCCGGCCAGGCGCCCCGGTGGTGTTCGGCTCGTTCCTGTCCAACATCGACATGCAGTCCGGCTCGCCCACGTTCGGTACGCCGGAGTCCGGGCTCGGCCTG